>JAERSX010000315.1 GCA_016845285.1 Deltaproteobacteria bacterium
CATCACGCCCAGCGGCGGGCTGGCGAAGCTCGCGTGGGTGGGTTCCTCGGCGTGGCAGGTGGTGCAGCGGGCTTCCATGATCTCGGCGATCTCGTCGTAGCTGACGCCTCCCTCCACCTGGGCCACCGGCGCACGGTCCGGCCGCATCACGAACGCCAGCGACACCATCAGCACCGTCGCCGTGGGCAGGATCCAGACGTTGAGCTCGCCTCGACCGCGGAGGTTGAACCAGTGGCGCACGCCAGCGCTGATGACCGCGAGCGCAGCCAGGATGGCCCAGTTCGCCCCGTGCCCGTACGTCATGGGGAAGTGGTTGCTGACCATGATGAAGAGCACGGGCAGCGTGAAGTAGTTGTTGTGCAGCGACCTCAGCGACCCCGCCCGGCCCTTCTCGACCGGCGGCTCCTTGCCGGCGACCATGGCAGCGACCATGGCCTTCTGGCCCGGAATGATGACGAAGAAGACGTTGGCCGCCATGCAGGTTCCGATGATGGCGCCCACGTGGATGTAGGCGCCCCGCCCGCTGAAGACCTGACTGAGCGCCCAGGCGGCGAGCACCGAGATGAGGAGCCCCAAGGTGGTGAAGGCGACGGGCTTCTTCACCAGCGGCGAGCGACACATCAGATCGTAGATGAGCCAGCCGCTGACCAGCGAGCTGACCCCGATGATCACCGCGGTGCTCTCGGTCAGCTCGGCCACCGACGGATCGATGAGGTAGCTCTTGGCGTTGAGGTAGTAGACGACCGCCAGCAGCCCGATTCCGCTCAACCAGGTGAAGTAGGCCTCGTACTTGAACCAGTGCAGCGTCTTGGGCAGCTTCTCGGGCGCACCTGCATACTTGAGCACTCGGTAGAAGGCGCCCCCGTGAACGGCCCAGAGCTCTTTGCGCCCCTCGGGAAGGTGCTCTTCCTCCCGCACATGGTTGTTGAGCCAGTTGAAGTAGAAGCTGGCACCGATCCAGGCAGCGCCGGCCACCAGGTGGAACCACCGCAACAGCAGGTTGGCCCAGTCGCTCAGGTAGGGGTCCACGTCAACCTCCGCGCGGAGTGTAGCGAAGGCTCCCCGTTGAGGCCCCCTCTCCATCGACGTCATGGTCAGGACACTGGGCGCCGAGCAAGCACCGGGTCGCCCTGTGCGCCTCGGTCTTCATCACGCGCGCAGCGGCGCCCGTCGAGCGCCACTCCTCAGAAGCGGAGGATGGACCCCACCGGCACGTCGTCCCGGCGGAGCCCTTCGAGGAGGTAGGCGTCGTGCTCGTCCTCGAGGGGCGCCTCCCGACGTGGCCACTCCCGGAAGGCCATGGTCGTGAACCGCTGGCCACGTGGGGTCTCGATCTCGACGGGCAGGCCGCGCCCCACCGGCAGGTTGCTGGTTCCATCGACCACCACCACCAGGCCCCGGCCGATGATGTGGAAGGTCTCGATCACGCGCCGGATCACGGGCTCTCCATGGGATCATGGTAGCGGCACTCGCCCGGCGTCCGCCCGCCGCTACACTCTGCCGATGCTCGGCACCGACTTCGCCATCTCCAGTACCCGCGTCCACCTGCCAGAGGGGCCCCGGCCCGCTACGATCGTGGTCGAAAACGGCAAAATCGCCCGAATTGGCCCGGCAGGACGGGGCCAGGACCTCGGCGAGGCGGCCATCTTCCCTGCGCTCGCAGACTGCCACGTGCACATCAACGAGCCTGGACGCACCGAGTGGGAGGGGTTCGAGACCGCCACGAAGGCGGCCGCCGTGGGGGGAATCACCACCCTGGTCGACATGCCGCTCAACAGCGACCCGGTGACCACCTCGGTGGCCGCGCTGGAGGCCAAGCTGGCCGCGACCCCCGGCAAGCTCACCGTGGACGTCGGGTTCTGGGGCGGCGTGGTGCCCGACAACCTCGGAGAGCTCGCCCCCATGGTCGAGGGAGGGGTGCTTGGCTTCAAGGCCTTCCTGTGCCACTCCGGCATCGACGACTTCCCCGACGTGGGTCCCGAGACCCTTCGGCCGGCCATGGCCACCCTGCGAGAGGCCGGTGTGCCCTTGCTGGTGCACGCCGAGCTCGAGCAACCCCTGCGGCAGGCACTCCTCGACGCCGATCCGCGGGCCTACCTGACCTACCTCCACTCGCGTCCCAAGGAGTGGGAGGACGCGGCCATCGCGCTCATGATCGCGCTGTGCCGTGAGACGGGCTGCCGTGTCCACGTGGTGCACCTCTCGTCCAGCACGGCGCTCCCGATGATCCGCGCCGCGAAGGCCGAGGGCCTGCCGCTCACCGTGGAGACCTGCCCCCACTACCTCTGCCTCCGCGCCGAGGAGGTGCCCGACGGCGCGACGGCCTTCAAGTGCGCCCCGCCCATCCGCGACAACGCCAACCGCGCGGCCCTGTGGGCAGCCCTGGCCGACGGCACCATCGACTTCGTGATCTCCGACCACTCCCCGTGTGTGCCGGGCCTCAAGCTGCCCGAGACGGGAGACTTCATGGGCGCCTGGGGTGGCATCGCCAGCCTGCAGCTGGGCCTGGCCAATGTGTGGACCGAGGCGCGAGCCCGCGGGCACAGCCTGACCGACGTGCTCCGCTGGATGGGCACGGGCCCGCGTGCCTTCCTGGGCCGACACCGCCGCATCGCCGAAGGCGAGCCCGCAGATCTCGTGGTCTTCGAGGCCGACCGGGCCTGGGAGGTCGCCGCCACCGATCTGGTGCAGCGTCATCCCATCACCCCCTACCTGGGCCGCACCGTCACCGGTCAGGTCCGCCACACCTGGCTCCGCGGCACGCCGCTGGTCGCCGACGGCCAGCTCACGGGCGCCCGCCCTGGCCGACTCCTCCTGGGAACGCCATGAAGCCCGACGACACCACCGCTCCCCGCGGACTCGTAGATCTCGCCGCCGCCGAGGTGGGGGGTCGCGCACTGTTGGCCAGCGACGAGTTCTTTGCCGGCAAGGAGAACCTCCTCGCCGCCGGCCGCGGCGTCTGGAAGGAAGGGCTCTACACCGAGCACGGCAAGTGGATGGACGGCTGGGAGTCTCGACGACGCCGCACCCCCGGTCACGACTGGTGCATCATCGAGCTCGGCCTCGTCGGTGAGATCGCCATGGTGGACATCTGCACCGACCACTTCACGGGCAACTACCCCCCCTTCGCCGAGATCGAGGCCTGCCACGCGCCTGGAGCCTCCGTGCACGCGCTGCGGGACGAGATCGTCTGGACCCGCATCGTGAACCAGGTGGCGCTCAAGGGAGGTCAACAGAACCTCGCGCTCGCGGAGGTCCACGGAGCCTGGACGCACGTGCGCCTGCGCATCTTCCCCGCTGGAGGCGTCGCCCGACTCCGCTGCTATGGCCGGCCCTCCCCCAACGCCCAGGGCGCGCGCATCGACCTGGTCGCCATGACCAACGGGGGCCGCACCCTGGCTGCCTCCGACATGTACTTCAGCGACATGGCCAACCTCATTCGCCCCGGCCGGGCCACCGACATGGGCCAGGGCTGGGAGACACGTCGCAGCCGTCCCCCGGGCGAGGACTGGATCCTGCTGCAGTTCGGACACGCCGGTCGCATCGATGAGATCGAGATCGACACCCTTCACTTCAAGGGCAATTACCCCGACTCCTTCGTGCTCGAGGCCCTGCACTGGCCAGACGCACCACCGCACGACCTGACGCGGTCCGAGGCCTGGACCGCCATCGCCAGGGGACCTCTCCGCGCTCACGAGGCCCGAAGCTTCCCCGTAGACGACGCGGGCCCGTGGACGCACCTCCGCCTGCGCATCCAGCCTGACGGCGGGGTGAGCCGACTGCGGGTCTGGGGGACCCCCGACTACACCGCCCCCGGCAGCGACGACCCCCTCGTCGCCCTGATCAACGGACCAGACGCCACCACCCACCTCGCCCGCTGCTGCGGTGCCCACCGCTGGGTCGCGGCCATGGCCAAAGACGCGCCCTACCAGAGCCGCACCCATCTCCTCGGTGAGGCAGACGCCCACTGGTGGCGGCTCGACGAGTCGGACTGGCTCGAGGCCTTCACCCACCACCCCCGCATCGGCGCCGACGTGGCCAAGCTCCGCGAGAAGTTTGCGGCCACCGCCAACTGGTCAGCCGGGGAGCAGGCTGGCATGGCCTCCGCAGACGAGGAGGTGATCCGAGAGCTCGCCGCCAGCAACCGAGCCTATGAGAGGCGCTTCGGCTTCATCTTCATCGTCTGTGCTTCTGGCCTGAGCGCCGCCGAGATGCTGGCACGCTTGAAGCACCGCATAGACAATGAGCCCGAGGCCGAGCTGCGCATCGCAGCCGGCGAGCAGGCGAAGATCACACGCCTGAGGCTGGAGAAGCTGACATGAAGAAGAGCCCCATCACGACCCACATCCTCGACACCACCCGGGGCCGCCCCGCAGCCGGCGTGGCCGTCGAGCTCGTCTACCAAGGCGCCGAGGGCTGGGAGCCCCGTGGCACCGGCACCACCGACGCCGATGGCCGCGTAGCCGACCTGATCACCGCCCAGGCCTTCGCGCCCGGCACCTGGCAGATCTCCTTCGACACCGGCGGCTACTTCGAGGCCATGGGCATCTCCGCCTTCTACCCCTACGTGTCCATCACGTTCCTGGTCCAGGCCACCGACGAGCACTACCATGTGCCCCTGCTGCTCAACCCCTTCGGCTACAGCACCTACCGAGGTAGCTGACGATGCTCTGGCTGCTGCTGGCCTGCAGCAGCGGGGACACGATCCCGGCCATGGGTGCCGGAGGAGACCCCTCACCTGCTGAGCATGACAGCGGTGGGGACGACGGTGGCTCGGGCGGCGGCAGCCACAGCGACGATGGCCCCGAACAGGTCGGTGAGAGCGAGGGGGCCCACCCCGTCTTCAGCCCCTGGACCGTACACGAGCTCGTCATCGAGCTCGACGACAACGGGCTCACCGCCTTGCGCGAGGACCCCGACAGCTGGACCGATGCCGACCTCCACATGGGCGACCGCACCTGGCCGGCGGTGGGTCTGCGCGTGAAGGGGAGCGCCAGCTGGCAGTCCATCGACGAGAAGCCGGCGCTGAAGATCAAGTTCGACGAGTACGTGCCCGGCCAGGACTTCTACGGCCTCCAGCGCCTCACCCTCAACAACGAGGTCTGGGACCCGACCATGATGGCGGAGACCCTGGCCTACCAGACCTTCCGCAGGGCCGGGAGCCCCGCCCCCCGCACCGGCTACGCCGCGCTCTGGCTCAGCGATCGCTACCTGGGCCTCTACGCCATCCTCGAGTCCATGGACGACGACTTCATGGACCATGCCTGGCCCGACTCCAACGGCGGGCTCTGGGAGATGACGAGGAACTGCGACTTCGTGGGCGACTGCACCTGCTTCGACCTGCAAGAGACCGGCGGCTCCTACGATCCCGACGGCATCGATCGGGGCTGCGAGGCAGCGGAGGCAGGCACCTTCGAGGCGGTCCAGGACGCCTTCGACTGGGACGCGACCGAGGCCTTCCTGGCCGCGGAGACCGCCCTCAAC
>JAERSX010000316.1 GCA_016845285.1 Deltaproteobacteria bacterium
CTGCTGGGGATGGCCTCGGGCGGTTCACTCACGGGTCTTCGCTGCCTGTACCGGAACGCTTCGAGAGGCCCCAGCGAGTTCCCCGTACACGCCAGACACACCCGTCCCGGTCCGGCCCCGGGCCTCGAAGGCCCCGGTGAGGCCGCAGTCGGCCACCCGCTGCGGAAAGTCGTCTACGCTACGCTGGAGACGCCCCGCTGCTCCTTGTCCTTCACCGGCCCGACGGACCCCACCAGGTATGAAGCTGACGCTCGACAGCGAGGGGTTTCCTCGGACTCACTGGTCGTTCCTGGTCAGAGCCGGAGAGGGTGGGCGCCAGGAGCTCGAGGTGTTCTGCCGTGCCTACTGGATGCCGCTGTACGCGTACGCTCGACGGAAAGGCCACACCACCGAGTCCGCACAGGATCGGGTTCAGAGCTTCCTGCTGGCATTTCTGGAGCGCGGCACGCTCGCGCAGGTTGCACCCGACACCGGCCGCTTTCGCGCTTACCTGTTGACCTCATTCAAGAACTTCAGCATCAGCGAGCGTCGGCGAGAGCGAGCCCAGAAACGAGGCGGGGACTCCCACCACCTGTCCCTGGACTGGCTTCTGGCAGAGAAGGCCTACCAGGTGACCGACCCAGCGCTCGATGCAGAGTCGCTCTACCACCGACAGTGGGCCCTCACCCTGTTGCTTCGAGTCGAAGAGATGCTCGCCGAGCGCTACCGCGTCACGCGTCGACAGAAGCTCTTCGAGGCCATTCGCCCCTCACTCCGCGAGGTCGATGCCGCCCTCGACTACCACCGCCTCGCAGCCGAGCTCGACATGACCCGGGGCGCCCTTCGCGTTGCAGTCCATCGCCTCCGCAGTCGGTACGCGATGATGTTGCGAGAAGAGGTGTTGCTCCTGGTGGATGGGGCAGCAGACCTGGACCAGGAGCTGCGGGAGCTGCTGGACGTGATTCGCCCGAGGACCTCACACCCCACGGCCGCTGAGGCCCCGTGACGCACGGTGGCGGCGACCACCCACCCGTGCGCTGCGGGACCCCTCGACCATCCAAGCCCTGTGGCTACAGACCGGTATCGCCACCGGTATCGGACTCACAGTAGGGGTCAGAGAAGACCCAGTGCTCGACTGGCTGGCCCTTGTCTGCGTCCAAGAGCCAGTGGTAGTCCTTCTTCACCTCAGCTCCCGCCTGAAAACCAGCGTGAGGATCGAGCCTCTTGTCCATGCACCGAACGGGGAACACTTCCCACTCTCTGTCCGGCTCCCCCGTCCATCGCTTGCAGATGCTCTCGTCGTGCTCACGCAAATACTTCAAAGTAGGGCACGTCTCCGCTATCATGGGGTTCGGATGTGTGTATCGAGGCGGACACTCCGAGCCGAGGAAGATGTCGTCGTGCCACTCTCCATAGGTCGGGTCGCAGTCCGGCACGTCCTCGATGTCGTAGTCGACCCAGGCATAGCCGGGGCATGAGTAGTCGCAGATCTTCAACCGGCAGACATCTCCGCCGTTCTCGGGGTGTACCTCCTTGCAGACCTGCGTGTCCTGCATGTCGCAGTACTGCTCCTCTTCCACGAGATCATCGAGCTCATCGCAGGTGGGCACATCCTCGTGCATCTTCAGCGCGCCGTCGTACTTTTCGTTCCACAGCACACAGTTCTCGAAGACCGCAGTGGGGTTGCCATACGGATCTTCCCACCAGGCATCGTCTGGATTGTGGCCTGGCAGCGCGACGTCCTTGTAAGGGAGCCACCCATCGTCATTGCACGCGCCGCCCAGCGCGCTACCGCAAAAGGCGTCATCGGGCGGGTTGAAGTCGTAAATCGTCTCCTCGTCTACGGGCCAGCAGTCCTCCTCGATGTTCGGGAAGCCCTCGGGGAGATCCTTTCGAGCCTCAGGGTTCGGTTCCCACAGGCAGTAGTAGTCCTCGCCCTCGTGTTCGCGCGTGATCACATTGATCGCGTGGGCCTCGGTCCCGTTGCTGAACACGAGCACGCGACAGACATCCCAGCCGATCTCCACACATTGGTCATAGGCATAGTCGTCGCAGTCGTAGGTGCAGCTGTACTCAGGAGACACGTCACCGAATTCTCCGGGAAGGGCATGAATGCGGTCATACGCACAGGGAAGCTCGCCAAACCGCGGAACGACGTGCGGGGAGCGAGACTCACCATCCTCCTCCAGCGCACTGGGTTCGGTACACGTCTGGTCCGCCGGCGCATCGTCATCGTTCACGCCACAGACGAGCTCCTCGAGGTACTCGCACTGTGGGGTCGTGCACTTCCAACCTTCAGGCGCCACCACCGCTGGCCCCAGGACGGCGGTCAGGCTGTCGTCGGCCAGGGAGATGAAGTCCGTCTGGGTACCGCTGTTGTTCATGTACGAGAAGCTGGTGGCATCGTAGTAGAAGATCTCTCGATAGTGCGGTGCCGGGTCCCGGTAGCAGCCGCTCCTGCCCTCAAAACGAAGACACTCGCCCTCGTCGTAGGTGAACGTGAGGGCAGCCGCCTCGTCGGCACTGTTCGCTCGCCAGTAGAGCTCGTCGTAGTCCGCGTCGACATAGCGAGCAGGGGCCGTCGAGACGCTCAGGTTCCGGACCGCTCCCTCCCGCTTCTCGAGCACGAATTGTGACTCGACACCGCTGCTGTTCTGGTAGGAGAACGAGGTCGGATTGCGGAAGAGCATCTCTCGCTGGTAGTAAGAGCCGTCCTGGTAACAGAACTTCTTTCCAGAGAATCGCGCACAGTCCTCCACCACTTCGAAGGAGAGCACCGGGTCGGCGTCTGGATCTGCCTTCCAATGGATGGCGCCGTCTTCGAAGTCGAGGAGCCACACACTGTTCGTGTCTACGTTTCGGTATTCGCCGGAGAGCGGAAGGTGGGCGGGCGACACGAGGACGAAATTGGACTCGACACCGCTGGTGTTCTTGTACGAGAACGAGGTTCGAGATCCGAAGTGGATCTCCCTCTTGTAGTACGAATCATCCTGGTAACAGTTGTCCTCACCCCAAAATCGCGCACACTCTGCTACCAGGTGGTAGGACAGCGAGGGATCGGAGTCCCACTCGTTCCTCCAATGGATGGTGTCTCCATCCAGCTCGAGAAACCGAACCGCGTTCGTGATGACGTTCCGGTAGGCACCGGAGACGGGCAGGTCTTCCGCCGAGGCCGATGACGATGTGATCGCGAGCAGCAGGGCGGGGTACATGAGAAGGGGCATTGAGGTCCTCGTCTTGTGGTTCGGGCTCGCAGAGAACAAGGGGACGCACCTTGTCCACTCCCCACCACGCGATCCGAGACCTCGGCGTTACAGGCCTCGCAGGATTTTCTCGAGAGCGGTCCAGAGACACCTCCGTACCGATCCTTACGAGGACCTGCTCAGTCGCTCGATTCCTCTGCCTGGACCTCTGCGAGCACCAGCTTCAGCACTGCAGGAGACACCTCACCGGCGTCCTCCGCTTGTTCCCACGCCAGCGGCACACCCGGTTGGTCTGCGAGCATCATCAACCGGGCTCGGTCCACCGGGCTCACAGAGTCCTCCAATGCCGTCAGAGCCAGCGCTGGTGCACCGTACTTCGCAGCCGCCCGACCCAACCTCAGCTTGCGTGCCAGCGGCATGGTCTCCTCTCTCTCGAGCGGCTCGCCCAGGGCATCGGTCGACTCCCAGGGCAGCGACTCATCGAGGTCGAACACGACCAGGCCATCATCCCCGATGGATGCAAGCCAGCGTCCATTCTTCGAGATCGCCAGGTCGCTGATGCCACCCGAGTGAGCCTGCACCGTGGACAACCGCTCCCAGGCATGAGCGTCCCAGAACACGAGCTCGCCGTAGTACGTCGACGTGACGAGGATGGCCTGCGACGGGTGAAAGGCCACACCGAGTCCGGGTCCCCAGGGAGAACCGAACCGGGCCAACCTGGCGGCCGTGGCCGTGTCGTGGATCGACACCACTCCGGTACCGCTCGAGGTCACCGCGCGGGTGCCGTCCGCGGAGATGTCCAGCCCGTAGCGGGCCTCTTCATACGGATCCCGGGGGCCGTCCGGCGCATGTTCCGCCAGGGTGGCACCGGTGTCATGGTCGAGAACGATGACGTTGCTGGGCCCCTCCTTGCGCGTCACCATGATGGTCCCGGAGCCGGACTTCCGCACTCGCCACGTCTGGCCGCCCAGCTGCCGGATGGTCTCGGGAGGTGCGTCCAGCTCCCACCGCACCACGTCCCCATCGCAGCCGAGCGCCATCAAGGTGGTCGGACTCAGCCACGCGACCGAACACGCCCTCTGGTCTGTGAACCGATGTCGATGGGTTGCTCGTCTCGTGGCGAGGTCCCAGACCTCGACCCCCCCATCTCGTCCGGCGACTGCGAGCGCAGCATCGTCGGGTGAGAACACCGCCTCTCGAATGCCCTCCGAGAACGGACCGAATTCCGTGATCAGCTGTCGTGTGCCCGTCTCGTAGATCTGCACGAAGGTCGAGAAGCCGGCGACCGCGATCAGGTTGCTGTCCGAGGAGAACCCGACCGAGATGGCTGGAGAGGCTGGAGGAGCGACCCGAACGGGCGCCCCTCTCCCATCGAGCAGGTACAAGACCAGCCGGCCATGTCCATCTGCGGTCAGCAGCCGGGTGCCGTCCGCGTTCAAGCGGAGGAGGTTCGTTCCACCGTCGAGGCCCCGGGTCCTGAGCTTGACGTCGCCAGTACGGGTGTCCCTCACCAACAGTTCATCGTTGAAGGACTGCAAGATCATCACGCTCGAGTCCGGCGAGAAGATGACCCGGTCGCCGATGAAGCGTGGCAAGGACACCCGACGTCCGCTCTCCAGATCCAGGAGCTCGTCGGTCTCGAGGGTCTGCCGATACACGAACCGAGCATCTGGCGAGACGAAGGCGTGGGCACCCAAGCCCACCTCGAACTGCTGATCGCCGACCCTCCAGATCTTCGTGTCGCCAGGGGCGTCCACGAGCACGGCGTTGCCCGAGCCGTTGTAGTCCAAGACACGTTCTGGGCCCTCGAAGAGGGAGACCCGCTGACCGGTTCGCAGGTCGTACCCAGTGGGCTCCTCGGCCTCAAAGACCACGAAGACTCCGGCCTCCTGGAGAACCTTCCCTGGCCGTGTTCCTGCTGGATACTCCCGGACGAGCGTCCCGTCGGACATGGAGATCTGCTGGTATGCGTCGTCGGACTCCCAGAGAACGACGGGCAGGCTGTCGAGGAAGGTGACGAAGATGCCCTGCATGGCTGCGAGCTGCTTCCCGGCGGGTGGGGTCCATGTGGCCAGCCGGCGTGCCTCGGGGAGCCCCCACAGGGTGACCGTGGAACCACAAACAGACAGGGCCCGCGAACCTCCTGCATCGAGCGCCACTCCACGGCAAGGAACATCACCCGCCTTCCACCGAAGGAAGCGTCCTGGGTTGAGCTGGTCGTGAAGCCGAGCCGAGAGTGACGCACCGCGGGTGTCGTGGCCGAGCGCCTCCAGCCGTCCCAGACCCGCTCTCGCCCGAACGGTCCCCTCTTCGACCCGCCCGCCACCCAACAACAGCTCTGCCTGGGCGACCTCGGTCAGCGCCAGCTGCCGCTCCAGTGCTCGTTGAGCCGCCTGCATGTCGCGGATGTAGAACGTCACCGACAACGCCAACACGACGAGGGCCGTGGCACACACGACGCCAGCACGCACGAACCAGAGTCGGTTCTGACGCACCCAGCGCCTTGCCTTCTCCAGAACCGAGTAATGAACCGAGACGAGGGGTTCGCCTTGCGCGAATCGACGGACCTCGGCCCGAAGATCTGGCACCGACTGAAACCGTGCCTCTGGATCTGGGGCGCAGGCCTTGATGACGACCTCGCGGAGCTCCTTGGGAAAGCCGTCACTCACGGGTTGAACCGGGGGGGGCAGTGCCCGGCGCGCAGCATCCAGCGCTACCTCGGAGTCCTCATAGAACGGCTGCCCGGTGAGGAGCGCATGAAGGACGGCGCCCAACCCATAGACGTCGACTCTCTCGTCCAGCTGAACGGCATCACCATGGGCCTGTTCGGGAGACATGTATCCAGGGGTTCCACACACCGAGGTGTAGGAGTCTTCAGCTCCGTGTTCTGCTCCTCTCGACCCCGGCTCACCGATGAGGCGGGCGAGCCCCCAGTCCACCACCAAGACTTCGCCGTGGGCGCCGACCATGATGTTCGACGGCTTCAGGTCACGATGTACCACCCCCTGAGCGTGGGCGAAGCTCATGGCATCGCACACCTTCATGAACACCTGCAGACGGTCGTCGAGGCTCCAGGCCGTCTCTGCGCCTTGGAGGTGCTTGAGCGATTGACCCTGTATGCGCTTCATCGTGTAGAAGGCGCGTCCCTCTCCATCCACTCCCAGGTCGTGCACCGGCACGATGTTTGGATGATCGAGACGCCCCGTGGTTCGGGCTTCTCGCAGGAACTGGTGCTCGAGGCCACGGTCACCGATCATTCGCTTGAGAGCGACCGGGCGCTGCATGTAGGTGTCGACGACCTCCAGTACCTCGCCCATTCCGCCCTGACCGAGCTTCTCGATGACGGTGTAGCGGCTCGACGGCCCCTGTTGCGCGGTTCCCGGCTCTGCGTCCAGCGGCGTCTCGACGCCCCTTGATGGGACCGACGGAGCCAGCGCCAGCCGGATCATGTGGGCCCAGCCACTTGGGTCACCGAACAGCAGGGACTCATCTCGATCGGGAGGCCCGGAGTCGGGGTGATCTTTGCTCACCGAGCACTCCTGGGCCCAGTCTACCGACGGCCCTCCTGGTTGGTCAATCCTCGCCAGAGGCCGACGAGGATGCGGGTGGCGGCAGGTCTGCCAGCGCAGGCGACTCCACTGCAGCCAGGCTCCTCGCTGTGAGCTCCGGCGTCCCGCACGTCCCAGACGCACCGGGGCTGGGAAGGTCGCCTCGTCGACAAAAAGAACTTCTCCCCCACCAAGCCGAGCGCGCTGCTGTGCTGCTGTGACTCTCCTGCCGAACCCATCCGTCCGTCGGGCGGGTAGGAACCTTGAAGTGCCCAGGCAGAGTAGGGCCTGGCGGGTCCTGGTGGTTGTCGCTGCTTCGGATGTCCTCGGGCGGTTCACTCACGTGTCTTCGAGGCCTGTACTGGAACGCTTCGAG
>JAERSX010000317.1 GCA_016845285.1 Deltaproteobacteria bacterium
CTTCTGGAGCATGGCCTTGAAGCCCTTCTCCACGGCGCTGATGAACTCGCGGGGGACGTTGCCGCCCTTGACCTTGTCGATGAACTCGAACTCGCCGTCCTCGTGGGGCTCGATCTGGCCCACCACCTTGCCGTACTGACCCGAGCCACCCGTCTGCTTCTTGTGGGTGTAGTCGTAGTGGGCGCTCTTGGTGATGGCCTCGCGGTAGGCGACGCGGGGTGGCGAGGTCTCGACCTCGGCGTTGTACTCCCGCTTCATGCGCTCGATGTAGACATCGAGGTGCAGCTCGCCCATGCCACTGATGATGACCTCGTTGGTCTCGGGGTCGGTGCCCACCCGGAAGGTGGGGTCTTCCTTGGTGAAGCGGCTCAGCGCCTTGGACATGTTGACCTGTGCCTGGTTGTTCTTCGGCGTGATGGTCAGGCTGATGACCGCCGCCGGAACATGGATCGAGGTCATGGCGTACTCGACCTTGCCGTTGGTGAAGGTGTCACCGCTGTGGCAGTCGACGCCGAAGAGCGCCACGATGTCGCCGGCCGAGGCCTCGCTGATGTCTTCCATCTCGTCGGCGTGCATCTGGACCAGACGCCCGACCTTCACCTTCTTGTTGCCGCGAAGGTTGTAGATGAAGTCGCCCTTCGTGACCTTTCCGCTGTAGACCCGGATGTAGGTCAGCTGGCCGTAGCGCCCGTCTTCGAGCTTGAAGGCCAGGCCGACGAAGGGGCCCTCGGGGTCGTTGGGCAGCACGATCTCCCGCTCGGAGTCGTTGGTGGCCTCGGCGTTGCCCATGTCGAGAGCGATGTTCTCGATGTCGGTGGGCGAGGGGAGGTATTGAGTGACGGCGTCGAGCAGCTTCTGCACGCCGCGGTTCTTGTAGGCGGAGCCCAGGAAGACCGGAGTGAGCTGCAGGGAGAGGACCGCCTTGCGCACGGCGGCGTGGATGAGCTCGGGGTCGATCTCGTGGCCCTCTTCCTCTTCGGCCATGAGCATCTCTTCCATCAGCTCGTCCGAGAACATGCTGACGGTGTCGAGCATGTGCTCGCGTGCCTCGTCCGCTTCCTCGACCATGTCGGCGGGGATGTCGCACTCGACGACGTCTTCGCCGTGCTCGCCACGGAAGTCGTAGGCGCGCATGGTCACGAGGTCGATGACGCCTTGGTGCCTCTCTTCGAGGCCCCAGGGGAGCTGCATCATCACAGAGTTGTGGTTCAGCTTGTCGCGAAGCTGGTCACAGACCCGCTGGGGGTTGGCACCCTGGCGGTCGCACTTGTTGACGAAGGCGATGCGCGGCACGTTGTAGCGCCGCATCTGCCGGTCCACGGTGATGGACTGGCTCTGCACGCCAGCGACCGAGCACAGGATCAGCACCGCGCCATCGAGGACACGCAGGGCCCGCTCCACCTCGATGGTGAAGTCGACGTGCCCAGGGGTGTCGATGATGTTGATGCGGTATTCCTGCTCTTCGCGCTGCCAAGCGCAGTGCGTGGCTGCGCTCTGGATCGTGATTCCACGCTCCCGCTCCAGCTCCATGGAGTCCATCTTCGCGCCGACACCGTCCTTGCCACGCACGTCGTGGATGGCGTGGATCCGGCCTGTGTAGAACAGGATGCGCTCTGTGAGCGTGGTCTTGCCGGAGTCGATGTGGGCGCTGATGCCGATGTTGCGCGTGTGGGCGAGGTCGAGCATGTCGCCTCCCGAGAGGTGGCGAGGGATGGGAAAGGTGGGTCGAAGGCCGGTTGTGCGCTGGACTTGGGGTCCAGTCACGGCGCGGCCGCGCTCGGTGCGGGGTGCCCTGTGAGGGGCGACGGCGTCG
Source organism: Deltaproteobacteria bacterium (assembly GCA_016845285.1). GTDB lineage: Bacteria > Myxococcota_A > UBA796 > UBA796 > UBA2385 > BH17. The sequence continues at coordinate 1,814 of JAERSX010000317.1, forward strand.
AGGTTGCCGATGACACCCGAGGGCGCGCAGCTAATCTGCGTCCCGATCGACGGCAAGCCCCCCGTGCACGCCGTCATGGAGCTGTCACATGAGTGGCTGCCTCGGTAGCCACGGGCTGATCGCTGATTTGCTACCATCGGGCGACGCCTGACCCGGGAAGGGACGGGGACTGAGATGGGTCTGTGGGGGGCGTGGAGGAAGCTGTTGAGGTCGATGCGGTTGATGCTGGTAGGAGCAGTCGGGCTGGTCTTCGCCACGGCCTGCATGCGTGGAGCCGACCCCGGCGACACGGAGGTCGAATCGGGTCCGGAGGAAATCGAGCCCTCCGAAGCCTTGTGTGCGGAGCCTGAGTCGACGGAAGGTGCCAAGGACGCGACCTCGAAGAGCGACGCCAACGGTGGCCCGCGGGCTGGCAAGGCCAAGGGCCGCTGAGTGCGTCACAGTTTCCGCTTTGCTGTCCTCTTCCTCGGCGTGCTCCTGGTCGCTCCCGCATCTGCCCTGGCTGCCAGGGTCGATACCGTCGTCAAGCTCGTCGAGGACGGCAAGCACGAGGACGCTCGAAAGAAGTGCGAGCGATGGGAAGCTTGGCTGCCCGGCGAGGAGCCTGGCTTGCGGGTGGCCTGCGCCCGCGCCTTCTGGCCTGTCGCGAACCGCACCGACACCGTGGCAGCCTGGGCCGCCTACCGGCAGCGCTGGAAGGACACGCCTCATGGCCGACAGGCCCGGGAGCGCGAAGCCGAGGCAGGGCTGCGCGCCATGCCCACGCGCGTCTCGGAGGACGCGCTGCTGGCCTTCGCGCGGAAGTACGACGAGACCACCGCGGCGGATGAGGCTCTTGCGGCGGCGCGAGATGCAGCCGTACGGGACGCTCAGAGCCCCGCTGAAGCCACTGCTGTCGCCATCCGCTACCCCGGCCACGCCGGCCTGCCCAAGCTGGTGGCCCGCTACCCGGAAGGCTTCCTGAAGGTCACGGTCGACGGGCACGAGGTGACGGTCACCCTGGACCCTCACGTGGACCTTCCGCCCGAGTACGCGCCGCGGGTTCGCTGGGTCGCGCGCGACGACAACCGGGTTCACGGGGACTGGGCGGAGGTGGCGAAGTCCGAGCTGATGGCGGCTGGGCTGCCCTTGGCGGCCATCCCCACGCCGAGCCGCGACGGCCCCGGCCTCCCGGTGTGCGTGGTGCCCGGAAAGGGCGACAACTTCCGTGCCTCGGTGTTGGTCGAGGTAGGCGATGGCACCGTGTTCTCCGACGTGCCCTGGGATGCGGGGTGTGGCTTCGACAGCTGGCCCAGCTTCCTTGCGGTGAGCGGCGGGCGTGTCTCCAGCCTCTCACTGGGGCCTGGACACCGCGTCGATCTCGGGCACATGACCGACGATCTGCGCGTGGATCGTGCAACCCAGCTCGCCGGACTCTCGCGCGGTGCGGGTCTCCTCGATGACCAGCGTGTCTTCGAGCGGGGAACCCGAGCCTGGCTCGTCCATGCTGTGAGCGGAGGTGCTCCGTGGCTGTCCGCCCTGGGACCGGGAGAGGGCGCTGTACCTCTCGACGCCAGCTTCCGGGGACCGGCCATGCCTCGCGGCTGGCGGGCTGCGTCGGAGGGCGACGTCGGCCAGCGCATCTACTCCTCCTCGGTGGGTGCCGACCAACCTGCCTGGCGCATCGGCCATGGTGAGATCCGGGTGGTGCCTCCCCTGACGCAGGCCGTGCTCGGACTCGGTCTGGGTAATGCCACCCCGAAGGGGCCCAAGACCCCGGCGCTGACGGCTTCCTCAGGTTTCTCGCAGTCGCCCAATGGCCTCGTGGAGCCACGCCCCCCACGGGGTGGCTCGGTCGCTGGTCTCTACAGCGTGGATGTGGGCGATATACAGGCTCTGTCCGATCAGCTCGCTGCCGTTGGAGTCGCGGACCTCGAGATCCTCGATGCGTGGCGCTGCGATCTCGATCAAGACAAGGTCCCCGAGACCCTGGTGCGCGCGCGTCGGCAGGGAGAGGGCATGGCCTTCATCTTGGACCCGCACAGGAAGAACGCGCCGCGGATCTTCCCCTTCCGAACCCCGCGCGTTCGCCTGGGTGATGCCACCGCCCCGACACCGTTCGCCTTCCGCGTCAACGATCGCACCTACCTGGCTTGGGGCCACGTCCAGCAGACCGAGTCGACCGCCTGGAACTCCACGCTCACGGCCCTGCGCGCCGACGGCGACAGCTACGCCCTCGACACCATCGTCTTGCCGGGCTCGACCCCACTGCCGACCCCACCACCCTGAGCGGGCTCAGCCCCGCTTGAGCGCCCACGCAGCAGAGAAGGTCACCACCACACCATCCGCGGCTGCATCGCGCAGCGGGGGCGGAGGCGAGGCGAGGGTGTCTGCGGCGTTGATGGCGTCCAGGCAGCTCTGATCAAACTTCTTGTGGCCACTGAGCTTGATGGCCCGGATGTCTGTGATCTGGCCGTTCTCGTCGATCTTGATGCCCAGCTGGGCCTGCGCTCGAGCGTCCTTGAGCGCACTCTTCTTGGGCTGCCAGGCGGCGAGCACCGTGGCCGACACGTCCGATGTGTACTGGGGGAAGGTGACCTCCGGCGGTGGCTTCGGCTTTTCGTCGACGGGCTCCTCTGCGGCGATCTCGGGGATGCTGCCGAGCAGGTCGTCGATGCCACCTCCATCGTCCTGGGCCACGGCCGTGCCGCCGGTTGCCATCAGGAGAGGCAGGAGAAGAGTCAGGGACAGGCGCATGAGGACCTCGGTTGCCGGAATGTCACACTTGAATCAAGACATGGGGCTGTAAACATCATGTTTACTATGTATGATGGCCCATCGGGAGCGTTGGGCTTCGCGTAGCCGGAAGTCGGCGGCGAAGCATGGCACCAAAGGCGCGACCGCGGCACCAGACGACCCGGCCGTGCCCAGGATCCGCCTCATGCGCCCTCTTCGCCCCGGTGTGCTCGCCCTCTCCATTGTGGCCCTCTCGCTCTCCGCTTGTGAGACCGAGACCTACCAGCCCGATCGCCCCTCGCGAGAGGACCGGCCTCCCCTGAACGGCGGTGACGGAGGCGGGGCTGGTGATGGCTCGGGCGATGGGAGTGGCTCGGGGAGTGGCTCGGGGAGTGGGTCCGGTGGAGACGACGGTGGCGGCTCAGACGGTGGCGGCTCAGATGGTGGCGGCTCGGACGGTGGAGGCTCCGGTAGCAACGGCAACAGTGACGACGACGGAGATGGGCTGACCTACGACGAGGAGCAGGAGTACGGGACCGATCCGGACGACGCCGACACCGACGGTGACGGCTACCTCGACGGCGAGGAGGTCGACGAAGGCACCAACCCGGCGTACGGCCCCAGCCATCCCTACGCCGGGGGCTACAACGTGGGTTGGTGTGAGGACCCGCCGAGTGCCACCGGTCCGTCGAGCAGCAACGGCAGCAACGCCCTCTACAAGAAGGGCGATGTGGCCGAGAACTTCACGTTGGCTGATCAGCACGGAGAGGACGTCGAGCTCTACAGCTTCTGTGGCCAGTACGTGATGATCGCCTTCGGTGCCGGGTGGTGCGGTCCCTGCCAGGACGTGGCAGCTGATGCCCAGCACCTCCAGGACAAGTACGGCACCGATGGCTTCCAGATGATCGAAGTTCTCATCGAGGACAGCAGCGGGGCGGATCCCAACACCCAGGACCTCGTGCAGTGGCAGAACAGCTTCAACATGCAGACCGTGCCCGTGCTCGACGACGGCAAGTACGCGGTCTGGCCCTACTACGAGTCGGACTGGGGCATCCCCACCCTCGTGCACCTCGGCCCAGACATGACAGTGTTGAGTGTGGACCAGTACGTCACGGACCCGGGCCAGTTCATTCCCTGAGGTGTTCGTAGCGCGTCAAAGTCCCGACAACTGTCCGCAGGTAGGTGTAAAGGCTGTATTCTTGGGCCACTGACAGCGCGTCACGTGGCGCGCCGTCCTCGGGAGACAGCATGCGTGCATTGTGGTTGGTGCTGCCTGTCGTGGGCTTGGTGGCCTGCGGAGGCAACAACGCCGACGAAGACGACGACGGCGATGAGCTGTCGCCGTCTGGCGACGAAGACGGTGATGGCTACACCAACGGCGACGAAGAGCGACTGGGTAGCGACCCCTACGACGATGGCGACATCCCCTACGAGGGTGGCTGGGCCAAGGGGCAGTGCCGGGACGACGTCCAGGCCGAAGGCAACGAGGTCGGCCAGGTCGCCGAGAACTTCTCGCTGAAGGACCAGTACGGTCAGGACTGGTACCTCCATGACTTCTGCCACGACGCACTACTCATCGAGTTCAGTGGCTTCTCGTGAACGAGCTGCGTCGGCAATGCTCCAGGTCTGGAGTACCTCTTCGAAGAATACGGCCCCGATGGACTCCTTCCCGTCATGGTGATGTACGACGGCGACTCCGCCTCGGCGCTCGCCCTCGGTGAGCAGCTCGGTCTGACCTTCCCCATCCTCTCCGACCCGAGTGGTGAGCTGTTCACGCGCTGGGATCCGTCGTACACGACGCCCAGCACCACGCTCATCGACAAGGGCTCGACGGTCTGGGCGACCGAGACCACCTGGTACACCGCCCAGCTCGAGGAGCTGCTCTACGGTCCAGAGGATTAGCCAGCGGCAGCGCGCACTCTGGGGCATTCGGTGCGCGCCCTTCGCTCTCGCGCGGTAACCTGCTGGGTGACACGAGCGGAGGAGGGCGTCTTGGGATCGACCACTTGGTGGCCCGCATGGGCTGTCGTCTTCAGCGTGGGCCTGAGCGCCTGCGGTGACAAGGAAGAGCCGAACGAGGAGTCGACCGAGATCGACGTCTGCGACGACCCGGTGCAGGTCTTTCGAGACGCCGACGGGGACGGCTACGGCGATCCGGCTGACGGCCTCGAGACCTGCTCACCGCCGTCGACCCACGTCGCCGACGACACCGACTGTGACGACAGCAACCCGGCGGTCTGGCCCGGTGCCCCCGAGGTCTGTGACGGCGTCGACGACGACTGCGACGGCCTCGTCGACGACGAGGATCCCGACATCAGCTACGCGGACTCGGACACGGTGCCCGTGGACGTCGACGAAGATGGCTACGCCGGCGACGAGGAGCCGGGCTGTCCCGAGGGCGATGACCCTTGGGAGGTCGACGACTGCGACGACGATGACGGCGGTGTGCACCCAGAAGCCACCGAGGACTGCACCGACGAACTGGACCAGGACTGCGACGACCTCGTGGACTGCGAGGACCCCGACTGCGACGGATCCTGCCCGGAGGACTGCAGCGACGGCCGTGACAACGATGGCGACGGCCTGCAGGACTGCGAGGACGGCGACTGTGCCACCGATGGGTCCTGTGTCGAGACGGTCGACACCTGTGACGACCACCAGGACAACGACGGCGACGGCGCCAAGGACTGCGACGACGAGGACTGCTGGGCCACCGGCGGCTGCGCCACCCTGACCGCCCAGGTCACCGGCGCGGCGTCGCTGACCCACAGCTACCAGTACTACCATTCATTCGCGTTTACGGTCGCGAACAGCGATGCCACCTACTGGTGGCAGAACCGGGTGCAGGCCACCGGCATCACCGGCACGCTGCTGGTCGACCGGGGGAGCCGCAGCACCGCCTGTAGCTGGACGCTGGCGTCCGCCACCGCCTACCGACTCGATGGCTTGCCCGACCGAGACGGCAGCAGCCTGGGCAGTCTCGCCACCTCGGGTGCCTGTGGCCTCGACACCGCGTTCCTGCAGTCCCTGATGCCCGAGCTCGCCGTGACCACAGCCTCCGTCGACATCGACAGCATCGTGCTCCGTGACACCTGGGAGCAAGACAGCCTGGCCGTGCCCTGGCTCCTCGGCGCCACCTTCGCCACGACCACGGCTGTCTCGCAAGACAGCAGCTTCTACCACGGCTCTGATGGGTACGGCAGCCCGACCTCCTACTCGTGGTACTGGCTCTCCCGCACCCGGCAGCGCACGGCCGGAGGTGTCACTCCGGGCACGTGGGTCGGCACCGAGACGGACTGGGTGGGCGTGCCAGAGGACTGACGCGGCCCTATGCGTCGCGAAGCCGCCGCAGGGCGCGGGTGACCGTGACCTTCGCCATGTGGCGCCGCCAGTCCTTCATGTCGTCTCCAGGGCCTGTCACGCTGCCCTGGGGTCGGGTGCGCTTCCACACCAGCTCGCCGATCTGATCGATGGCTGCATCTTCGAGAGGCTGGCCACAGAACCGCTCCAGGCCCTTGATGAGCTTCGGTGCGGGGTTGATGGCACCCACGACGATGTCGAGAGCGGTCGGTGTTCGCTGCTGCCAGCGCCCGCTCACGGCCACGCCCACGAGAGGGAAGTCGATGGCGTCGCGCAGGCGGACCTTGTCGTAGCTGCCGCGGAAGTCCGCCGGTGGGCGGGGCACCACCACGTGGGTGAGGAGTTCACCTGGCTCGAGCTTGAGATGGTCCTTGCCATCGAAGCGGTAGAGGTCCCGCAGCCTGAGGGTGCGGGGACCGTCCGTACCCAGGAGGCGAACCTCGGCGTCCAGGGTCAGGAGCACGGGCACCGTGGCGCTCGACGGGGCGGCCGAGCAGGTCTTGGGGCCGTTGATGACGTGGGACCAGTCGCCAGCCGCCGTGAGGCACCAGCCCAGGCTCTTCCGCGAGGGCTCGGTCTGGTTGGAGTAGATGCAGCGGGTGTCGAGGAAGACGTTGCCGCCCAGCGTGCCCATGTTGCGGATCTGGGGCCCGGCGACGGACTCTGCGGCCTGTGCAAGCGGCGGGAGCTCGGCCAGGTCGGCCAGGGAGCTGAGCGTGGTTCCGGCGCCGATGATGATGGCGTCGTCGGTGATCTCCCAGCCGCTGGGCAGGGCTCGGCCGATGCCGATGACGTGTCGCGGCTGGAAGATGCGGTGCTTGAGGTTGGGCAGCAGGTCTGTTCCGCCGGCCACGTACATGCTCTCGGGGTGCTGCGACCACAGGGCCAGAGCCTCCTCGGGTGAGGTGGCCTGGTGGAGCTCGAAGCCGTCCATCCGCAGCATGCAGTCCTCCTTGCTGCCCTCTTATCGGACCCATGGCGCCTCAGCCCGCTTGTCAGAGACTGCCTGCATCCGCTAAGGCGCGCTGCTGGTCTCCGGAGGACTGATGGCCACCCAGAACGTAGACCGCAGTGCGACTCGCATCGCGACCCACAACGGTCCCTTCCACGCCGATGACGTGCTGGCCGTTGCGCTCATCCGATCGTTCTACGACGCCGAGGCCAGCGTGGTCCGCTCACGCGACAAGGCCGTGCTCGAGGCGGCCGATATCGTGGTCGACGTGGGCGGTAGCTTCGACCCGGCGGCGCTTCGCTTCGACCACCACCAGGTCAGCTACTCGGGCCCCCTGTCCTCGGCGGGCATGCTCCTCGACTGGCTCGATGACACGGGACGCCTCGCGCCCGGTCTGCGAGCGTTCCTCCACGATCGTCTGGTGGGCTACGTCGACGATGTCGACAACGGCCGCGTCGAGCCTCGCGGCCACGTCCCCGACTTCACCACCATGGTCAGCGTCTACAACCGAGGCTGCCACACCCTCGACGAGTTCGACGCACGCTTCGCCGAGGCGGCCTCGGTTGTAGACGCTGACCATGGT
>JAERSX010000318.1 GCA_016845285.1 Deltaproteobacteria bacterium
GGCGTTGATGTACCAGTCGTAGTCGTCGACGTCGATCTGGACCTCACCGCTGTACTCGCCCAGGGGCGCGGTGATGATCATGCAGTCGCCGGCGGCCACGTACTCGCTGTCGGTGCGGATGACGGCGATGTTGCCGGCGCCCTCACCGCCGTGCTCCAGCTCGTAGCAGGTGTTGCCACCGCCACAGTCGCCCCGGTCCTCGATGAGCTCGCCGTACAGGCGCACGTTGATGGGGCCCGTTCCGCTGTAGTCCAGGGTGGTGCCCGTGGCCTGGTTGACGTAGACGTCGCTGCTACCGGTCACCGTGTAGTCGGTGGCTGCGGTGATCTCGAGCTTGCCGTAGTAGTTGGTGAGCTCGGTGGCGGTGAAGCTGACCGTGTCGCCGGCGCTCGGAGCCTCGTCGAGGGTGATGTAGTAGGCCTGCACATGGGCATCGCCGTCGCCCAGCCAGAAGGTGTACTCGGTGGCGCTGTCCGGGTAGTAGCCGACCTGTGTGACGACCGCGCCGCTGATGGCGACCGAGATCTCCGTGGTCTCGCCGTCTCCCGGGTCGGCGGCGACGATGTCGGCCAGACCCGAGCTGTTGGAGTAGGCGGTCTCGGTCACGATGGACGCGTCGATGGAGCCGTAGAAGCCACTGTCCCAGTCGGAGTGGCAGTCGACGTCGGTGTCGCTGTCGGTGTCGGAGTCGGAGTCGGCATCGGAGTCGGCGTCGGAGTCGCTGTCCGAGTCGGCGTCGGTGTCGGCGTCCGCCTCCATGCTGCTGTCCTCGTCGTCGTCCTCCGGCGGGGAGCTGCCGAAGCAGCCCGAGAGCGTGACGGTGAGGGGGGCGAGGAGGACGAGGCCGAGGTGAAAGGATCGCATGCTGTCGACTCCAGAAGACAACGGCGTCAGCGCCGAAGGGTGCGGCGTATCGCGAACGGCGAAAGGGGGCGGTTGACGATCGCGTGACCGAGGGCCTGCTGCCGCCCGTTGTCATACCTCCTCCCTGGGACATCGATGGGGCGGTGGGGCAGCGCTGTCCCGGTACAGAGGTCCCGCTGGGTCTTCGGTGCGTCGGCTGGCGTGGGCACGCCCTTTGCATCCGGGTGGGGGAGGAGTCCCTGATGCGTCCATCCGAACTCGCCGCCCTCGCGCTCTTTGGCAGCATGTCTGCAGCGTGCAGCGACTATGGCTTTGCCAACGAAAAGTACGAGTCGCGGAGCGACGAGACCGGCGGCGTGGCCGATCCCAGCGGCGGTGACGACGGCGGTGGCGACGACGGGGGATCGGGTGGCGCCGACGACACGGGCGATCCGGACGAACCGGACGATCCGGGCGATCCCGATGACCCCGATGAGTTCATCGAGGACTGCGCCGATGGCAGCGTGGCCACCTTTCCGAGTGGGCCCATCTACGTGCTGTCGTGGGACCCGACCTCGGCCTCGGGCACGCTCGTGGCCAGCACGGCCGGCTGGTACCACGTCTACGACTACACCATCGCCGAGTCGGAGTCCTCACAGACCAACGAGACGGCCTACTTCCGCATCACCAACGCCACCAACACCGGCGGTGCGCCCTACCACGTCAATTGCGGCGACGAGTGGGTCATCAAGGACGCTGACAACAGCGGTGCGTTGCCGAGCGGGACCCGCATCTACATCGGCACCTTCTACCTGGAGGCCGGGCAGAACGAGGTGACCATGTACCACTACTGCCCGCTCCAACGTGCCGGTGAGTGCGACGATCTCCACATCACCTCGGACAGCTCCAGCACCTGCGAGACGGGCAACGTCAACTCCGTGCACTTCGACGGCGAAGGCATCTGCATCGTTCCGGCCACCTGAGCATCAGCCTTGGCCTGCTCGGCGGGTCTGCAGACGGAGCAGGCCGCTGGGCGCGGTGTCGTCGGCATTGGTGCGAGCTGGTGATGAGTGGAGTGACCGCCACCCCTGCACCACCGTCAGCAGCAGCAGAGGTGCTGTGCTGAAGATGGCGACGATGCGCGAGGCCAGCAGGGCGAAGCAGAGGAGGGCGAGGCCGGGGCGATCCATGCCAGCAGAGGCCATGAAGACCGAGATGGGCTCGTAGTGAGCGACGGCGTGCGCCAGGCCTTGGTGGATGCTCCAGAGCAACACGATGGTGAGAGCGGGCGCCCAGGGACGGCGGTTCATGAGTGCTCCGAGTCGGTTGTGTCGGCGGCCGGTGTGGTCAGGGCGGCCAGCAAGATGGCGTTGCCCAGCGGTCCACCGAAGAGGAAGCGCCCGTCTGGACCGGGAGCGCCGAAGAGGCGGGTGGTCGCCCAGAGACGGCCAGCCCAGGCCTCGTCACCGATGCCTCGGGCGGCACCCAGTGCGAAGCCGGTGGCACTCACCGACATGCCGTAGATCAGGGGACCCGAGTCGATGTCGCCTCGGCCGGGGGTGCCGGGGCGGTACTCGCGCACGGCTCCCAGGCCCAACACGGTGGCACCCAGGGTGTCGCGCGTTCCCTCCGCAAGGCGGGCGGCGAGGGGCGGATCGGCGTAGCTCATGAGCCACGCGGCCAGGGCGGTGCCGGAGCCACGCACCGGACTGGTGGCGTGTCCGGTCCGGGCGTGGGCCGTCTGGACGAGCAGGCCGTCTTCGCTCATGAAGGCCGCCTCCCAGTCGGCGATGCGGGCCTCCAGCTCGGGGCTCAGGGGCCGGCCCGTCGCACGGGCATGAAGTCCGATGGTGGCGAAACCAGCGGCGTTGTCGACGGGGAAGGCCACGCCGGGAAAGGACAGCAGGAGGGCGGCATCCGTGGTGGTGAAGCGGCGCTCCAGGGCCGTCACGACCCGGTCGTGCAGGTCAGCCTCGGGGAGCGCTGGGTCGAGGAGGCGCGCCGCCCCCAGGCCGAGCCCGAGGTAGCCGAGGACCACGTGGTCGTGGGCATCCTCGTCGAGGCAATCGAGCATGTCGTCGCCCCACTGGCGGGTGTCGAAGGCGCGCACCTCCGGCCGGAGGAGCTGGTCGAGGGCGTGGCGTGCGGTCACCTGCAGCTCTGGCCTCAGCGCCGGCTGGTGCTCGGCCAGCTGGGCGTAGCCGAGGATTGCGAAGGCGTAGGTAGCGAGCCACCACTCGCCATCGATGTGGCGGCTGCCTGTGGCGAAGTCGGCCTCGCCGAGCTCGGCACGCAGCTGGGTGTCGAGGGCACGTGCGAGCGCTGGGGCACGGGCCCCGGTGGGGCTCACCCAGTCGGGGGCGTCCAGCCGAAGGGCATGGCCGGGTAGCCAGAGACTGGCGATGCCGGCGAGCAGAAGAAGGAGTCGGCGCATGGAACCTCCGATGGTGCCAAGGTGGCCCTTGGTGGACTCGGAAGGGGAGCGTGTCCTCCTGGATGGTCGTGGGGTCGGGGTCAGCGGCGCCTCTGGCGCGGTGGACGGCGGCATACAATGCCTCCACTACGCTGGCGCGGGCTATGGGCCGCCAACCTTCGTACCCGCTGCGCGAGCCGGCCTCGGACTGGCAGCCTGAGAGGGTCGGGGCTGAGACTGGAGACACCGTGATGACTCGAAACTTCCGACCGATGTCAGCGGGTGTCGTGACCTTCGCTGCGCTCGCGGCACCGTTGCTCTTGGGTGCCTGCAAGGGCGACGAGACGGCCGCACCTGCCCCCACCGACACCAGCGACACCGGCGCCGTGGACGCTCCTGGAGGGGCCACCTTGTGGACCTCGGGGCCCATCGCCTGTGAGGATCCCGACTCGCGGGAGGCGGATGGGCCTGTGTACACCGGCAGCTTCGGGGCTGACTGGGCTGCGCAGGGCCACACGGGCGAGGGCCCCGACGCCCTCGGTGGTGGCTTGACCATCGCCGACCTCGACGGGGACGGATTCCTCGACATCTACCTGCCCCAGGTGGGCGCCGATCAGCTCTACCTGCAGCAGGAGGGGACGCTGGTCGACGTGAGCAGCACCCACCTCCCCGAAGGCCTCGCTGAGCAGTCCACCGCCGCAACCGCTGCCGACATCGACGGCGATGGAGATCTCGACCTGTTGGTTGCCACCTCCGAGAGCGAGAATCGCTTGTTGCTCAATGATGGGTCGGGGGCCTTCTCGGACGGCACCGCGGCCGCGGGCCTCGGCGAGCAGGGTTGGCCCACCAACTCCATCGTGCCGGGAGACATCGATGGTGATGGCGACCTCGACCTCTTCGCGGCCACCTGGCGGGGGTGCATGGACCCCTGGATCCCGGAGAATGCGTACACGGACACGCCCCAGGTGCTCTTCGAGAACCAAGGCGATGGCACCTTCGTCGACGTCAGCGACCGCCTTCCCGCCGAGCTCTTCGAGGTGTCGCTGGTGCGGCTGGCCACCTTCCTCGATGTCGACGGCGACGGCGACGTGGACCTGTACCTGGACACCGATGTGATGCCCACGCAGGAAGCCTGTCTCGAGGGCAACCGCCTGTTCGTCAACGACGGCACGGGCCACTTCGCCGAGGCCGACGACGAGGTTGGGGCGAACGTGCGGATCGCAGGCATGGGGCTGGGGGTCGGAGACATCAACGGCGACGGCTACCCCGAGCTGGCCATGTCTTCGATCGCCGAGATCATGTTCTTGGAGACCGACGGGGCGCTGTCCTGGTACGACAGCACCTTGGTCCGTGGTCTGGCCGTCGACGCGGAGGCCGAGGCCCGCTGGTCGGGCTGGGGCACAGAGCTGGCCGATGTCGACAACGACGGCGACCTCGATCTCTACATGGGCTTCGGGGCCCTGTCTGCCGGCGTGCCCGAGTCAGAGGACAACCCCGCCGAGCAGCCCGACGCGCTGTACCTGCAGGGCGAGGACGGCACCTTCACCGACGTGGCGGCAGACTGGGGCGTCGATCACGTGGAATCGACCCGCGCCGTCGCGACCATCGACTTCGATGGAGACGGCTTCCTGGACCTTGCCCACCGGGTGGTCGACGGGCCGGCCACCATCCAGCTGAGCCGCTGCGACGAGAGCGCCTGGCTGGAGGTTCGCGTCCAGGGTGACGATGCCAACACCCAGGCTCTGGGCACCAGGGTGGAGCTCACGGCAGGCGACCAGACCTGGACCCGCTGGATCGGTGTGGGTGGCACGGGCCTGCACAGCAGCGTGCCGACCTCGGCCCACTTCGGCCTGGGTGATGTCGAGGAGGTCGGAATGACGGTGCACTGGCCAGATGGGCGACGCACCGATGTCGAGGTGCTCAAGACCCGCCAGATCGTGGCGCTGAAGCCTCACGCGCAGGAGGGCGCCGCAGACTGACGAGCCCCCCACAGACAGCGTGTGCGTGCTCGCCTATGCTCCCGATGTTCGGAGGTCGGTGATGATGCGTGCGGAGAGCTGGGCTGTGGGACTTCTGCTGGTGGCCTGCAATGGCGGGAGCGCCCAGGACAAGGGCTCCACGGGTGGCGTCGATGCCGACGGCGACGGCTTCGACTCCATCGAGAGTGGCGGCGACGACTGCGATGACGACAACGCCGCCATCTACCCAGGGGCCACCGAGGTCTGCTCGGACGGAGTGGACGACAACTGTGATGGGGAGGGCGACGACACCGTCTTGTACTTCAGGGATGAAGACGGCGACGGCTTCGGAGAGCCCTGGGATGGTCGCGAGCGGGGCTGTGAAGACAAGGGGGCAGGCTGGGTCACGGTGAGCGGCGACTGCCTGGACGATGACCCCAGCGTGAATCCGGAAGAGGGGCAGCGTGGCCGCATCTTCCTGCGCAAGGGGAACGGCGAGAATGTCGAAATCACCGACCAACTACAGGGCACCGCCGACGAGCTGGGCACCTACACACTGACCGAGGAAGCCAACGTCCGCTTCTGCCCTGGCACCTTCTTCTCCAGCCTGACCATCTCCAACGTGGGAGATCCCGCCTCCGACCAGAAGGCTGTTGTGGTGGACAGCTTCGACTACACCGAAGCAGATCTGGATGGTTCGGGGCTGGGGCGGCTCATCATCGTGGAGCACAGCGCAGTGCAGCTGCGTGGACTCACCCTTCGGAACGGCGCGGTGAGCGCGGAGTCCGATCCGCTCGGGCTCGGTGGTGTGGGGGGCGCCGTGCTCGTCTACGACGACAGCTGGATCGACGTCGTCGACGTGGCCTTCTACGACAACTCCGCGACCTCGGGTGGCGCCATCGGCATGCTGGGACGACGCTCGGACCTCCACCTCGTGGGCTCCATCCTCACCGACAACGCCGCCTCCGAAGACGGCGGCGCCATCTACTGTGCGAGCAGCCAGATCGACCTGTCCGACAGCGACTTCTCCGGCAACACCGCGGTTCGAGGGGGTGCCTTCGCGTTCCGGGACGAGGCCGAGAACGTCGACATGAACAACGTGCGGGTCGACGGCAACAGCGCCGAGGACGGCGGTGGCTTCTACTGCGATGCCGAGGTCAACCTGGTTGTCTGGGACAGCCTGTACACAGACAACACCGCGTCGAACCAGGGCGGCGTGGCCTGGCTCAGCCGGGGGCTGCACGAGCAGTCATGCGACGTGGGCGACCTCGGTGGGACCCAGGGCTACATGGACAACTCGGCGGGGGAGGGCGGTGCCTTCTACATGGAGTCGAGCGCCGATCTGGAGACCTCGGGCTGCGAGTGGGGCAACGAACCGGAAGATGTCTACAC
>JAERSX010000319.1 GCA_016845285.1 Deltaproteobacteria bacterium
GCCCCGGTCAGCGTGGCCAGATCCGGGCCCACACCCACGAAGCGTCTCCAGCTCGTCGTGTCGCCGGTCTCCAGGCTCTCCGAAGCACGGAAACCGACGAGCACGGGGCCGACCGCGCTCAAGACCTCTTGGAGCGCGGACGGCGGGTAGGGCGCGTCATCGGTGAGCAGGGCGAGAGCCACTTCATTTCGCTGGCCCACGACACCGAGCCAGCTGCCGTCACTCTCACCGCTTCCATCCAGCCCTTCGACGGGGTGTAGAGGCTCGGCCACGTCGTAGGCAACCATGCCGAAGTCTCCGAGCTGCAAGGCCCGGGGCTCGTCGTTCCATGTGACGGTGGTGGTGACCTCCAACAACCAGCTGTCAGGCTCGAGTCGTAGCTCGGTGACGAAGGCCAGATCTCCGGCCTCGATGAACTCATCATTCTCGGCGGCGCCGTTGAGCAAGCCCAGCGCCTCGCCGTGGCCACGCACCTCGAGGACGGCGGCCTCGCCGTCCGAGCCGTCAGCCAGCACCTCGATCTGATCAGCCACCGCGACCACGCCGAAGCCGATCATCACCATCATCTCGTCGATGACGTCCCTTCCGGGCACACCCTCGCCGCGAACCACGTCGGCGTCGATGATTCCGCCACCTGCGTCTTCATAGAAGGACCCTTGCCGTACGTCCTGGATGATGAACTGAGCCCGATCGTTGTAGATCTTGAAGTCGCCGTGACGGCCCTCGGCGCTCACGCCACCGATCAGCGCGGCGTCCGCCTCCACGATGCCCGCCCGCACCTGACCGGCCTCGAGCCGCTCCGAGACGTCCGGCAGCACGGCTTGTGGTGCGGTGTCCACCGGAGCGGTCTTGTCGCCCTTGCACGCCACCAGAGCCAAGCATCCAAGGGGGAGTGTCCAACGCACCATGGGTCCTCCAACGCCGGCGACACCGACCCTTCCAGGTATCCCTCCCAGCCACCGACGTCCCCTTCCGGCCACAGTCTCAGGCCATGGGTGCCCCGAGGCCGCGAGTGGCCGTCTGGCGTGATACACCCCGGGACCCCTACCTCTGGAGCAAGCCCACATGGCAGTCAAGGACTACCTGTTCACCTCCGAGTCGGTCTCGGAAGGTCACCCCGACAAGATGTGCGACCAGATCTCGGACGCCGTGCTCGACGCCCACCTCGCCCAGGACCCGCACGCGCGCGTCGCCTGCGAGACCATGGTCAAGACCGGCTACGCGATCATCGCCGGCGAAATCACGAGCAAGGCTGAGAACGTCGACTACCCCGCCATCATCCGCAAGGTGATCAACGGCATCGGCTACGACGACTCCCGCAAGGGATTCGACGGCAACACCTGCGCCATCCTCGCTGCCGTCGAGCAGCAGAGCCCCGACATCAGCCAAGGCGTCACCGAAGGTGAGGGCCTTCACAACGAACAGGGTGCCGGCGACCAGGGCATGATGTTCGGCTACGCCTGCGACGAGACCGATGTCCTGATGCCCATGAGCATCCAGTACAGCCACGACATCCTGCGTGAGTTCGCCCGCCAGCGTCACGCGGGCGAGTGTGACTGGGCCCGCGCCGACTCGAAGAGTCAGGTCACCGTCGAGTACCGCGACGGCAAGCCCGTGCGCGTCCACACCGTGGTCGTCAGCACCCAGCACTCCGAAGACGTGAGCCTGGGTGACATCAAGGACTACGTGGTCAACAACGTGATCACGAAGGTGGTCCCGGCCAACCTCCTCGACGCCGACACCGTCTACCACGTCAACCCGACCGGTCGCTTCGTGGTCGGTGGCCCCATGGGCGACGCGGGCCTCACCGGCCGCAAGATCATCGTCGACACCTACGGCGGCCACGGCGCCCACGGCGGCGGCGCCTTCTCGGGCAAGGACCCCTCGAAGGTCGATCGCTCCGCAGCCTACGTCGGCCGCTACATCGCCAAGAACCTCGTGGCTGCCGGCTACGCCCGCAAGTGCCTCGTGCAGCTCGCCTACGCCATCGGCGTCGCCGACCCGGTCAGCGTCATGGTCGATACCTACGGCACCGGTGAGGTCAGCGACGAGCGCCTCGGCGCCTGCGTCCGCGAGATCTTCCCGGTCAAGCCGGCTGCCCTCATCGGCCACCTGCAGCTGAAGCGTCCGATCTACCAGGCCACCGCCGCCTACGGTCACTTCGGTCGCCCCGAGTTCTCCTGGGAGAACACGGACATGGTCGACGCGGTGAAGAGCTTCCTGAGCTGAGCTCAGGTTCTTCACGAGTCAGGGGCGGTCCTTCGGGGCCGCCCCTTCTTCGTGGGGCCGCTCCGCTCGCTCCAGATCAGCCCAGCAGCGTCCAATAGGCCCAAGCCACAGGGGCGCTGAAGAGCAGGCTGTCGATGCGGTCGAGGATGCCGCCGTGGCCCGGCATGATCTTCCCCGAGTCCTTGACGCCAAAGCTACGCTTGAACATCGACTCGACGAGGTCGCCCAGCACACCAGCGATGTCGATGAGTGCAGCCACCACGAGAGCATGCACCCATGGCACCTCAGGCAAGGCCAGGAACTTCACCAGGGCGCCGAAGGCCACGGAGAACACGAGGCCCCCGATGGCCCCCTCCCAGGTCTTCTTGGGGCTGATGCGCTCGAAGAGCTTGTGCTTCCCGAAGGCACGTCCGGCAAAGTAGGCGCCGGTGTCGCCCATCCAGGTGGCGGCCAACAACAGGAAGATCCAACCAACACCGTCGTCGAATCGACGAATCCACACGATGAAGCCCAGCAGCACCGGCAGGTACACCAAGCCAGCGACCAGACGGGTGGCATGGTTCGCAGCATCTTCGGTTCGCTTGACGCCGAAGAGAGTGGCCAGAAGCACGAGCAGAGCGCCCAGGGCCAGCGCGAGGACCACCTGTTCCCCGGTGCCGTAGGCCATGGCCACAAACACGGGCAGGCCACCTGCCACCAGCGCGATCAGCGCGGACCGGTTGGCCTCGGGGGCGGCCATGCGCGACCACTCATCCAGTCCGATGATCAAGGCCAGGGAGGCCACGACCACGACGCCATGCACACCGCCCCAGATGATGACCGGGACGACCACACTGAGACCGACGACAGCGGCCAGGATGCGTTGGATCACGTCAGGCCCCGCCACCGAGCTGTGCCGAGGTCTTGCCAAAGCGCCGTTCCCGGCTGCCATAGGCTGCAAAGGCCGCCTCGAGCTGAGGCTCCCTGAACTCCGGCCAGGGTGTCTCGGTCACATACAGCTCGGCGTAGGCGATCTGCCACAGCAGGAAGTTGGAGACCCTCATCTCCCCCGAGGTACGGATCAGTAGATCGGGATCGGGCAGGCCGCGAGTGTAGAGGTGGCGCGAGATGGTGGTCTCGTCGATGTCCTTGGCCTTGAGGCGCCCCCGCTTGACCTGGGTGGCGATCTCCTGGACGGCATCCACGATCTCGGCCCGTGACCCGTAGGACAGCGCCAGGTTCAGGACCATGCCCGCATTGCGCGCACTGTCTCGGCTGAGACGACGAAGGGGCAGCTGGACGAACTTGGGCAGGCGGTCGACCTGGCCGATGGCCTGGAGCCGGATCCCGTTGTCCATGATCTCGCTGCGCTCGGACAACACATACTGCTTGAGCAGTGTCATCAATGCGCCCACCTCGTCGGGCGGACGGCGCCAGTTCTCCGTGGAGAAGCTGTAGAGGGTCAGGGCCTTGACGCCTCTCTTCCGACAAGCTCGGACGATCTCTCGAACGCTCTCGGCGCCCACCTCGTGGCCCTTGATGCGCGGCAGCCCCTGGGAGCGAGCCCAGCGGCCGTTGCCGTCCATGATGATGGCAACATGTCGGGGGACAGGGCCGGCACCGCCGCCCCCCGGGGCGCCTGAAGCGCGAGGGGGTGAAGCGGCCATCAGACCTCCATGACCTCCTTCTCTTTCTGCGCGGCGAGCTTGTTGACCTCGGCTACGCAGGCGTCGGTGCTCTTCTGGACCTGGTCGAGGAAGCGCTTGAGATCGTCTTCTGTGATCTCCTTCTCCGCCTCGAGCTCTCGGAACAGCTCGTTGTACTCCTTGCGCACCTGGCGGGCACGGATCCGAAAGTCCTCGGCCAGCTTGCCCACCTGACGGGTCATCTGCTTCCGACGCTCACCGGTCAGGGGCGGGATCGGCACCCGCACCACCTGCCCGTCGTTCGAGGGATTCAGACCCAAGCCTGCGGCCAAGATGCCCTTCTCGATGTCGGAGATGGTGTTCTTGTCCCAGGGGTTCACCACCAGCAGACGAGGATCGGGCGCGCTCACCGTCGCGAGCTGGTTGAGCGGCATCACCGCCCCGTAGGAAGCCACCTCCACCTTCACCGGCTCCAGGATCTGAGGCGTGGCTCGACCGGTTCGGATCGAAGTGAGGTCGCGCTGGAAGGCCGACGGAACCTTCTTGAAGTCGTCGGACATGGCATCCAGATATTCTTGCGACATGAGGCTTCCTTAGGCGGTGAGGCGGGTCCCGATGTCCTCGCCACACACCGCGCGCATGATGTTGCCCGGTGTGTTGAGGTCGAACACCAAGATGGGAAGGGCGTTGTCCATGCACAGGCTGACAGCGGTGGCGTCCATGACCCGTAGGCCACGATTGAGCACCTCGAGGTACGTGAGCTCATCAAAGCGCTTGGCGTCAGGATCCTTCATGGGATCGCGATCGTAGACGCCATCCACCTTGGTGGCCTTGAGGATCACGTCGGCATGAATCTCGGCAGCGCGCAAGGCGGCTGCCGTGTCAGTCGAGAAGTAGGGATTGCCCGTGCCTGAACCGAAGATGACCACACGCCCCTTCTCCAAGTGGCGTACGGCGCGGCGGCGGATGTAGCGCTCAGCCACTTGATCGAGGGCAAGAGCGCTCATCACCCGGGTGAAGCATCCCCGCTGCTCGAGTGCGTCCTGCAGAGCCAGGGCATTGATGACCGTGGCCAGCATGCCCATATAGTCGGCATGGGCTCGGTCCATTCCACGTGAGGCACCCGCCAGCCCACGAAAGATGTTGCCGCCGCCGATGACGATGGCAACCTCGACCCCGAGAGCACTGACCTCGTGGATCTCTCGAGCGTAGCGCCGGATGACATCCGGCTGGATACCGAAGCCCTGGTCTCCGGCGAGCATCTCACCAGAGACCTTGAGCAGGATGCGCTTGTATACGGGAACGTCTTCGGACATCCGGGCGACTAAGCCTGGCCAGCAGCGAGCTTGGCCACCTCGGCCGCCAGGTCGTCCTGCTTCTTCTCGATACCCTCGCCCATGGCGAAGCGAGCAAAGCGGCGAACCTGGATGTTCTCGCCGATGACGCCGACAGCCTCACCGAGCACCTGGGCAACCGTCTTCTTGTCGTCCTTGACGAACTTCTGCTCGAGGAGGCAGACCTCGGCGTAGAACTTGCCGATGCGGCCCGACACGATGCGCTCGGCGATGTGCTCAGGCTTGCCTTCCTCGACGACACGGGCAATCTGGACCGCCTTTTCCTTCTCGACGGCCTCGAGCGGCACATCTTCCTTGGTCACGTACTCGGGCGACTCTGAGGCAATGTGCATGGCGAGGTCCCTCACGAGATCCTTGAAGGGCTCGCTCCGTGCCGCGAAGTCGGTCTCGCAGTTGACCTCGATCAGCACCCCGATGGTGCCTCCACCGTGGATGTAGGAGGCCACGGCGCCTTCTGCCGCGGTGCGACCCGCCTTCTTGGCGGCCTTGGTGATGCCCTTGGTGCGCAGCCAGTCGATGGCATTCTGCACATTGCCATCGCTCTCGGTCAGCGCCTTCTTGCAGTCGAGAATGCCCGCGCCAGTCTTCTGCCGGAGGGCCTTGATGTCAGCCATGGTGGCCATGAGATGCTCCTGTGACGCAACGCCACCACCGGCGCGGACTCGGCCGGGCGGCGTGCGGTGGGGGTTCGGAATCAGGCTTCTGCAGTGTCGGCGGCAGCCTCAGGCGCAGCAGCTTCGGCGGCAGCCTCAGGTGCAGCAGCCTCGGCGGCAGGCTCAGCAGCCTCAGGCGCAGCAGCTTCGGCGGCAGCCTCAGGCTCGACATGACGACGCACGATCTCGACATCCTCGACATCCGCGGCAGTGGAGACGACCGCCTGGCCCAGGGCATCGCGGCCGGCCACGCCGCCCTCGATGCACGCATCCGCGATGGCAGCGGTGAAGAGTCGAATGCTCTTCATGGCGTCGTCGTTGCCTGGAATGACGT
>JAERSX010000320.1 GCA_016845285.1 Deltaproteobacteria bacterium
CCCTCCGGCGTAGGACAAGCAGAGCAGGCGAAGGGTCGGGTCGACCTGGGGCGCCCGCTTGCGGGCTGCGGCGGCCCGGGGCTCGTCCAAGAAGCCAGCGGCCTCCATGCGGCGGACGCCCTCCTGGATGGCGCCCACCAAGACGTCGACGTCGGCGTCGGAGTGAGCGGTTGACAGGAACATGGTCCGCCCCTCCCACACGTAGACACCCTGGTCGAGCAGGTGAGCGAAGAGCAGGTCCAGCTTGCGAGACATCTTGAAGCGGAAGAGCGAGCCCGCGTTGACCACCTCGATGGGCACGTCATTGTCGGCGAACCACCCATTCAGCCGGATGGCGAGGTCGTCGGTCTTGGCGTTCAGCGCCTCCTGCAGAGTGGGTCCGGCCTCCTTCATGTGGGTGAGTGCGGCGTGTGCGGCAGCGAGAGTCACCGGGTTCTTGTTGAAGGTGCCCGCGAACCACACCGTGTCGGTCTGGGGCGTAGAGTCGTCGCCAAAGACCCAAGAGCCACCGTCAATGCAGTCGAGCCAGCGGGCGTCGCCGGCCAGCAACCCGATGGGCATGCCACCACCCACGATCTTGCCGTAGGTGACGATGTCGGCCTCGATGCCGTACCAGGCCTGCGCCCCGCCTTGAGCCAGACGGAAGCCCACCATGACCTCATCGAAGATGAGGGCCACGTCGGCATCACGGGTCCAGGCCCGCAGCTGGTGCAGAAACTCGCGCGGCTGGAGATCTGGCCGCCGACTCTGGACCGGCTCGACGATGACAGCCGCCAGTTCGTGGGCGTGCGCCGCCAGTGTACGCAGTGCCTGCTCGCTGCCGTATTCGAGCACCAACACATCGTCGTACATGCCTGGTGCGCATCCCTCGAGGCGGGGAATGGGAGCGAGCACGCCATCGAAGGAGCCATGGTAGGCGCCGGCGAACATGGCCACTCTGGGCCGCCCCGTGGCGGCGCGTGCCACACGCAGGGCGTTCATGACGGCCTCGGAACCCGTGTTGCAGAAGGCCACACGGTCCACCTTGGTGAGCTCGCAGACGAGTGCAGCCACATCGTTTGCTGACTCGCCCTGCGGACCAATCTGGAGACCCCGACTGATCTGCTCGGTGAGCGCCTCGGCGATGAAGGGAGGGGTGTGCCCGAAGAGGTGCACACCGAAGCCCATGGTGAAGTCGATGTACTCGTTGTCGTCGATGTCCCAGAAGCGGGAGCCCCGCGAGCGTGTGGCGACCACGGGGTAGCAGAGTTGCTTGAGTGACAACCACTCTCCACGAACCGTAGCCGGGAAGGCCGCTCGGAATCCCGCGGAGGAGCGCACATCGGCGAGGAAGCTGTGACCCTCGGCCTTGCGTTCCTTGGAGCTCGGGAGGCGTGCTGCGAGGCGATCGGCCAACACCTGGATGTGGGCCCGCTGCTGCTCGGTCCAGGCCGACGTGGAGGCCTCGACGGTCTCGGCACGGTGAGCCCCGGTGGTCTCGACCACGGGTGCGACCATGGCACGGGTGGTCTCTCGGCTGGGGCCAGCCCGACCGGGAACCTGCTCAGCGAGATGACGTGCGAGGTCCACAGGACGGGGGAAGCGGTTGAGGATGTCGCTCAGGGCAACGCGCACACCAAACTCAACCTGGATGCGCTGCACCCCCTCCACCAGCATCAGCGAGTCCACACCGAGCTCGATGAATGGGGTCTCCATGGACACTGCCGACGCATCATAGTGGAGCAGATCGGCGATGATCTCCCGCAACCGGGGACCCACTTCGCGGTCCCGACGTGCCGTCTTCACGATGGGTGCGGAGTTCTCCTCGGGAGTAGCGAGCTGGAAGAGCAGGGGCGCGGAAGCCGGTGCCTGAGGGACCTCGACCCAGTAGCTCCGCTCATGGAAGCGGTAGGGCGGAAGGCTCGGCAAGGTCTCCGAACCGCGACCCTGGACCCGCTCCCAGTCGACCGAAATGCCGTTGACGTGGAGCGAGACCAAGGATCGGAGAATCCGCTCCCCTGCCGCAGACCGAGGAGAGGTCGAGGGAAGACGCAGGACGCCCGGGTCCTTGACCACACGCTGGTGCATGGCGAGCAAGGTGCCGCGGGGGCCGAGCTCGATACAGGCTCGCACGCGCGCCTTCATGCGGCCCAGGGTCCCCATGGCATCGGCGAAACGCACTGGGCTCAGGAGCTGGTCGACCCAGTACTCGGGCCGGGCGATCTCCTCGCCCACCAGCTCACCGGTCATGCTCGAGATCATGGGGATCTGCGGCGGCGAGAGCTGCACGCCCGACATGACAGCCCGAAGCGGAGCCCCAGCGGGGTCCATCAGCGGTGAGTGGAAGGCGTGGGAGACAGCCAGTGGCCGCACGCCGACACCGCTGGCACCGAGCAGCTCGGCGCCAACACGGATGGCCTCGGTGTCACCCGAGAGCACCACCTTGCCTGGCGTGTTCACGGCGCTGATCACGAGCTCACCGTCCACCTGGGCGATGAGCTCTTCGACCACCGCAGCCTCGGCCGCAACAGCCAGCATGGCCCCCGGGGGACAAGCCTGCATGAGACGTCCACGCTCCGTCGCCAGCCTCAGGCCGTCCTCGAAGCTGACCACACCGGCCGTCCAAGCCGCAGCGAGCTCACCCACGCTGTGGCCTACCACCACGTCGGGCTCGACCCCCCACGAGCGCCACAGGCGGGCCAGCGACACCTGGAAGGAGAACAGCGCGGGTTGGACCCACTCGGTGTCGGTGGTGACATCGCCATCCTGGGCCAGCATGGGCTCTAGGAGGGGTCGATCCAGGTAGAGCGAGGCGATGGCATCGGCCTCGTCCATGGACGCCCGGAAGACGGGCCAGGTGAGGTAGAGCTCACGGGCCACGCCACCGAGCGGCGTGCCCTGGCCGCTGAACAGCCACGCCAGCGCTGCACGGCCCTTGGCACTGCTGCCCTGCACCCCACGGAGCGAGCTGCCTTCGCTCAGGTAGGCCTCCAGCTCTCCCACGAGCTGCTCTCGGTCGGACACGACCCAGCCGGCCCGGTGCTCGAGGCCGCCCCGAGACACGGTCGCCGCCGCACAAAACTCACGGATGTCGGAGGAGGACGAAGAAGAGCGGAGGCAGTCGAGAAAGCTGCTTGCCTGAGCCACCAGATCTTCGGGGTGGGGCGCGCTCAGTGCGAACACGGACAGGCCCTCGACGACACGCTGCGGCGCCTGTTCCTGCCGCGGCGCCTCCTCGAGGATGACGTGGGCATTGGTGCCAGACATGCCAAAGGAGCTGACGGCCGCCAGACGGGGGATGTCGCCCCGGCACCAGGGCTCGGGGGTCGTGGGCACCCGCACGGGAATTTCGTCCCAGCGAATGAGCGGGCTCGGCTTCTCGAGATGGAGGTGGGGCGGTATGACCTCGTGGCGTAGGCTCAGCGCCGCGCGCAACAACCCGGTCACTCCGGCAGCGGCCTCGAGATGCCCGAAGTTGGACTTTCCCGAGCCAACGAGTAGGGGCGCCTCAGCGGGTCGGTCCTTGCCGTAGGTGTCGACCAGGGCAGCCATCTCGATTGGGTCGCCCAGACGGGTGCCGGTGCCATGGGCTTCGACGTAGCCGATCTCGCTCGGCTGGACGCCCGCTTGGGCCATGGCCTTCTCAATGACAGCGCGCTGTGCTGTGCCGTTGGGGGTGGTCAGCCCGAAGCTCTTGCCATCGTGGTTGATGGCCGAGCTGCGGATCACAGCCACCACATGATCGCCATCCCGGACCGCGTCGGCGTACCGCTTCAACACGACGAAGGAGCAACCCTCAGCGCGTCCGAACCCATCTGCCGAGGCGTCGAAGGCCTTGCAGCGACCGTCAGGGGAGAGAGCACCGATCGAGCTGAAGTACACCGAACCCGACGGCGACAGCATGAGGTTCACGCCACCGGCCATCGCCAGGTTGGTTTCGCCCGTGCGGAGCCCTTGACAGGCGAAGTGCAACGCCACCAGCGAGGACGAACACGACGTGTCCAGGGACACTGCGGGACCGTGGGTGCCCAGGACATGAGACAAGCGTCCGGCAGCGGTGCTGGCCGCGTTGCCGGTGCCCACGAAGGGATCACTCCACCACTGGGTACCTCGCTGAGCGTGGTGCTCGGTGTAGTCGCGGTTGGAGATGCCCAGGTAGATCCCAGTCTGGCTCCCGGTCAGCCCGCCTGATGTCTGTCCCGCGTTCTCCAGCGCCTGCCAGGCCACCTGGAGCACCAAGCGCTGCTGGGGATCCATGCTGCGGGCCTCAGCCGGCGAGACTCCGAAGAATCGGGCGTCGAACCCGTCGACACGGGGCAAGAAGCCGCCTTGTCGGGTGACCGACAGACCCGAGCCTACCGAGGGGTCGTAGAAGGCGTCTGCGTCCCAGCGGTCACTCGGGACCATCGAGACCGCGTCGACACCCTCGATGAGAGCAGACCAGAGGGCACTGCCGTCGTCCACACCTGGCAAGCGACAGCCAAAGCCGATGATGGCGATGCTGTCCGCCAGTCGATCCGGCCGCTCGGAGACACCTTCGGCCGAGGACCCCGGCGAGCTCAACGTGGTTGCCCTGGGGCTCCGAAGCGACTCCACCTCGCGGAAGCGGGCCGGCTCATGTTCGGCATGGGCAGGAGCACCCACCTCCTCTTCGGTGAGCTCGGTCGCGAGATGATCCGCCATCTGGCGAATTGTGGGTTGATCAAACGGGAGGTTCAGGGGAACCGAACGACCCAATGCTGCCTCTAGATCATCGACGAGCAGGGTCACCTCGAGGGAATCCACGCCAAAGACGGCGATAGGGGCCTCCAAGTCGACCTCGTCGGCCCCGATACCCGCCACCTTGGCGAGACGCTGGGACAGCCAACCCTCGAGCACGACAGCCTTACCGTTCCGGGTCAGCGCCTCCAGGTCGAGGCGACCATCTTCTACAGGCTCCTCGACCACGGCGGTGGGAGACGCAGCACGAGCACGAGACCATGCAGGAATGAAGTACTCTTCGAGAGTGCCGGTGTCGACGCCCTCACGAACCTTGTGGCGCTGGACCTTGCCACTCGAAGTCTTGGGAAGCTCACCCTTGGGCAAGATGACGACACCACCCAAGGCCAATTCGTGCGCAGACATGACGCGGATGATGATCTGATCGACCATCGTCGCACGTTCATCATCGCCCAGAGCCGAGCGCGCCTCGACGGCCACCACGACACCTTGGGTCTCAGTACTCACGGCCACCGTGCAGCCAGGACGCACAGCCAGACCCGACGTCTCTACCGAATGCTCGATGTCCTGAGGATAGTGGTTCTGCCCCCGGACGATGATGAGGTCCTTGATGCGTCCACTGATGAAGATCCGTCCATCACGGACGAAGCCGAGATCGCCCGTGCGCAGCATGGGCCCCTCGCCCTGCACCGGTGCCTCGAAGACCTCTGCAGTCAGTTCATCGCGATTCCAATATCCGGCGGCGAGGTTGGCACCGCCAAGACAGATCTCTCCCGTGGTGCCGTCGGGGACGGGCTTCAGCGTGTCGGGATCGGCAATCACCACTCTCTGTCCATCCGACGGAACACCACAGGACACCACGCCATCCACCGCCTGCCGGTGCCCCGGCTGGTCGTGTTCACCGCTGATGTACAGCGTGCCTTCCGCCAAGCCGTAGCAAGGAAATGCAGCGCGCGGATTGAAGCCGCTAGGTGCGAACGCCTCCGCAAAGCGATCCAAAGTCGCGGCACGTACGGGCTCGGCCCCATTCAACGCCACCCGCCAGGTGCTGAGATCGAGAGCGGCTCGCGTCTCAGGCGTCGTCTTACGTACACACAGATCGTACGCGAAATTGGGGCCCCCGCTGATCGTCGCACGATATCTATGCACCGCCTGGACCCAACGGGCCGGCCGCTGCAGGAAGTCCAGCGGCGACATCAGGTACATCGGAAAGCCCGCATACACAGGCTGAAGCAGCTTTCCCACGAGCCCCATGTCGTGGTAGAAGGGCAGCCAGGACACCCCCACGCTCTCTGGCCCGGCACCGGTTCCCTGCTGGATCATGGCCTCGTTGGCCATGAGGTTGCCGTGTGTGACCATGACCCCCTTGGGCGTACTCGTGGAGCCTGAGGTGTACTGCAGAAACGCCAACTCCGTAGTGGCAGGCCGCCAGTCGACGTCGTCCTCTTCGTCTCCGGGGCCGACCTCGTCGGTGGCCAAGACCACCAGCTTCGCGAGCGACTGTGAATACTTGTAGAGCATCGGCATCATCGACGCAATCAGTGAGTTTGAGAGCACCAGCTTGGCCCCACAATCCTCCACGATCGACACGAGCCGAGGCACAGTGCGCTCGAGGCGCATGAGGTCTGGTGGATAGGCCGGCACGGCGACGATGCCCGAATAGAGACAGGCCCAGAAGCCCACCACGTAGTCCACGCCCGGCGGGTAGAGCAGCAGGGCACGATCGCCCGGCTCGGCATTCTGGCGCAGAACCACTGCGAGGCCGCGAGCCAATGCGTCAAGGTCAGCGTAGGAGACACCAAGAGCGTCACCATCACCATGTTCCAGAAAACCGTAACAACGGCGATCGGGCTGAGTCGAAGCCCGCATGCGCAAGACCTCTGTCAACGTCGCCGCACTCAGCGGGTGAGAAGACCTGCGTACAGCCAGATTGGGTGCGAGCACACACCACCCCCGTGGGCAGATTGAGGATTCGGGATCATTATCGTAAGCAGATCACAGTAGCAAGCCTATCCACAGTGCCGTAACTGTAGAACGAACGGGCACATGCAGGTAGCTCGGACAGGCCATGCGCCGCATGGACGTCTCCCATATCATGGGCTTTCCCCTCCTCCACCGGCGTATCGTCCAGGAACTACAGACAGGCCTGGCCCACTTCACATCCACTGTGCACACCACACTTGACCACACCCCCTCATCGTCATAGTTTCGGAGCGCCACGGCACCGAGAACACACCACTCATGCTGCCCAACGGAGGACCTCTGCAATGGCCCCTAGTGTCGTAACAGACTCAGCAATCGCGGGAACGCCACCGGTCTCTTACAGCCGGGACGCCATACCCAATGATCAACAGTTGCCAGCCTACACGCTCACCGGACTCCGGCGAGCCTTCTTCATGGCGATCTACGTGACCGCCGTCGTCGTCTCTTTCGGCGGCATCGCATTCAGTCTCTTCGTCAACCCGCTGCTCGCCGTCTTCGGGGTCGTCACTGCTTACCTGGTCAACAACTACGCATTCTCGATCACGCACGTCCGGTACCACAGCAGCTTCATCGAGCTGCCCGAGTCGAAGATGGAGGTGCTGCTACACACCTCCTTCATCCACCACTACCGGGACACCGAGGCCTACCACAAGACTTGGCTCGAGTCGCGAGTCAGCTACTTCGTCGATCCGAAGGATGGTATCTTCAGCTCGATCTTCCTGGCCATGGTGCCAGCAACGCTGATCATTTCGGCCTTCTTGTACACATACAGCCCTGTGCTCGGCGTCACCTACCTGTCCACCATCTGGGCAGCCCAGCTTCTCCAGGGCTCCATTCACGAGTGGTACCACTACCCCAAGCGGAGGCGGCTCGAATACTTCCACCCGGCGACCCACTACTTCTTCACCTTCCTTGAGAAGGTCCGCATCGCCGACGGAAAGCGTCACTCCTACCACCACCGCCACCAGCTCCACAACCTCCAGGACGTCGAGCTTTGGCTCGATCTCGCCATCCCCTGGGGAGACAAGCTTCCAACCTACCTCTGGAAGAAGGTGCTGAAGCTCTACCGGCCGGGCGAGATCCGCATGGTGCCGGCGATCAGCATCCTGATCTACTTCACCTACGTCTTCCTGCACAGTCTGCTCACCTTCGGGTACATCCAGCTCTTCGCGTAGTGCCGACAGGCCGTTCGCGTCCCCAGCTGACACCCCAGTGGTGCCCGCTGGGGGCGTCGCCAATTGGGGAGAGAGAGGACCCCGCCTCAGCGGCAGCGATGGTCGGGGCCGTACGCGTCCCAGAACATGGCCGCGGTGCTCAGCGTCATGGCCTCCCGGGCATCCACCCCGGAAGGGAACGCAGCCGCGGCCATGTGGGGCGGAAGCAAGGGCATGTCGAGGTCGGGGCCCCCGGGCCAGTCGGCCGAGGCCAGTCCCGGCTCCAGGCACGACACGACCTGCTCCGGGGCGTTGTACCGGACCGGTAGCCCCCGCTCGTAGGCAGCCTCGTAGACCAGCCGAACGTTGGCGCGGTGCGTCAGGGTGACGGCGTGAGGCACCTCGGTGTAGGCCAGGCCGAGGCGCCAGTCAGCCAGCTCGGCAGCCTCGCTCACAGACGCCAGCATGTGGCGGGTGCTCCAGAAGGCCACGGTCGCCTCGGGATCCTCGACATGGGTGGGCCAGTCGTCCAGCGACAGCACACCGGCATCCATGGCTGCAGCCAGCACCTGGGGGGTGAACACGTGGCGCTCGGAGCCACCGGCTCGGGTGACCAGATCGCGGAGGGGGGGCAGGATGGCGTCCTCGTCCTCACCGATGACCCCGTCGCCGTCCACGTCGGGGTGGCCGTCGACGAGGTCCAGCTTCCCGGAGTGGTCGCGGTCCAGGTAGAGCACGCCCGGTGGCGCGCTGGTCGTGCTGACGCCAAAGACATCGTCCATGGACACCTCCTCGGTCCAGCGGATCGTGTCCAGCTCCATGGGGCAGTCGACCTCGTCGCATCCGGCCTCGTCGAGGGACCGGTTCCGGCCCTCGTCCCAGGGGATGCCGTTGTCGTCGTGGTCGGTCTCGGGATGCGGATCCATCCACAAGGCACCCGCGTCTGGCCCCACCATGGCCGGCAGGCTCGGCGGTTCGTAGGCCACCAGGCCCACGACGTGGGGGGCGAGGAGCTCTGCGTCACGGGCCAGCGCCCGCATCCCCACCATGCTCCCCGACGAGCGCGCCGCGATCACCACCTCGTCTCCGCAGACGGGCACGCCGCTCGACATGGGCAAGGAGGCCCCATCGACGCCCGTCCGCTCGCCCGCCGCGAAGAGCACGGCCTCTCGCACGGCGGTCACGCTGGCCTCACCGGCGTAGTCGAAGTCCCCGGAGGTGTGGTGGCCCGCGACGCCCATGCCCGGGGGAACCACGGTGACCTCCACCAGGCCGCCGCTCGCCGAGAGGTTGGGCACGAAGTCACGGGTCCAGCCCGCTGCAGGACTCAGGGCCGCAGGAAGCACCACCACGACGGGCGCCCCCTCGGTCCAGGCCGTCTCCCCGCTCGCAGGCCAGGCCACGATGACTGCGAGCTCGTCGAAGGCGTCGGTCTGGACCGACACCACCCGCCAGGCCATGCCAGCAGGGTCGACCGCCTGCGCCACCGCACCGCCGCCCCGACACGTTGGGGTCGGGGTGGTCGGTCCAGCTCCACCTGGAGAGGGCTGGCAAGACCACAGCACAGCACACGCAGAGAGGCGAAGACACGACATGGTCGAACCTTGGCGGCGCCACCCGAATGGTCTCCCGAGATCTGCTGGTGCTGCGTGACGAGTAGGTCACGAGGAGCCTCGAGTGGCGCCGCAGGGGGGATCAGTCCTCGTCGTCCTCGTCGTCCTCATCCCACTCGTCGTCCTCGTCGTCCTCGTCGTCCTCGTCGTCCTCGTCGCCCTCGTCGTCCTCGTCTTCGTAGTCCTCGTCCTCATCCTCGTCTTCGTAGTCCTCGTCCTCGTCCTCGTCCTCGTCCTCGCAGTCCTCATCCTCTTCGTACTCTTCGCAGTCGTCCTCCCACTCGTCGTCGTCCTCCTCACCCTCCTCGTCATCGTCCGACTCCTCGCCTGCGCCTTCTTCGGCGGCGGCCAACAGGTCGGTCAGCTCGTCGCAGCCGGTGGTGAGCACCGCGACGAGCGGCAGGGCCAGGAAGCTCAAGGGCAACTTCTGCATGGTTTCTCCTTCGGAGCGTTGTGTCCGTCCTTGCTCCGACTCTTCAGACCCTCCTGGCACCTCGATGCGCAGATCCAGGCGTACCTCCACGGAGGTACACCCATGCGGTGAGCACCGCTGGCCCGTGGGCGAGCGACGGTCGGCGCCTGGAGATCTGCTCGCGTGCCCGGCTCGCACCCCTCGACCAGGCCGAGATCGACACGGTGGGAGCCGAAGCCTGACACCTCCGTCCTCAGATCACCCCGGGCGAGTCGAGCACCTCACGGATAGGATCCCCGTGCACCGGAGACTACGACCCTGCGCGTCGCCATCCTCACCCTCGTCACCTCCCTCTGCACCATCTCTTGTGCCGGGGAAAACCCTCCCTGCGACCCCGACGCGGCCGAGCCGAGCGCAATTCTCGGCACAGGTGTCGACGAGGCCTTCGACCCCATCGAGGCTGGGGACCCGGCCGGTCTGGTCACGGCACCCCAGGGTGGCATGGGCGTGAGCGTCCGCGTGCTCACGACCGGCCTCGACCCCGGCTCCGTCGACGTGCTCCTCGACACCGAGATCGACGGCGAGACAGCCGGTAGCTTCCTCAACGAAGGTGTGCGTCTGTACTGCCAGGAGGACGGTGAGCACGCGATGATCTGGGGCGTGGTCGTCGGCTTCGATCAGGACGACTACGGTACCAACGACAAGCTGCTCAGCCTGGACGGCCAGGAGGTAGACCTCGTGGTCACCGTCACCGACAAGTTCGACGTCAGCGCCGTGGCCAACGTACCCGTGACCATCGAGGTGGGTGGGTGAAGATCATCCGCCTTGGACTGCTGATCATCGGCCTTGGCGGCTGCCCAAGCGAACCGGCCACGCCCACCCACGTGGTCGAGGGCTGCGCCACCTGCCACATGGGCATCGAGCAGGCCCACCCCACCACCGAGGACATCGGCCCGAGCGAGTGCACCATCTGCCACGGCGGTGACCCCGGTGCCCTCGATCAGGACGGCGCCCACATCCCCATCCCCGATGACTGGGCCGAGATCCGTGGCGACGGCCTTCCTGCCGCTCCCGAGGGCTTCATCGGCGACTTCGCACCCGATCAGCTCGACGCCATCGACCCCGACTACCTGCGCTTCATCAACCCCGGCGACCTGCGCACAGCGGAGATCGCCTGCGGCGAGTGCCACCCCGAGCAGGTGGCCACGGTGAAGACCTCGATCATGTCGACGAACGCCGGCCACTACTGGCCCACCCGAAGCTACGCCGACCTGCAAGACGCCACCGCGCTGTACGGCACCTCCGAAATCACCGTCGAAGAGTGCGACCCGGACGCCGGCACCGTGTGTGAGCTCACGGTCCTGCGGCCCCAGGACGAGGCCACCATCGAGCAGGCGCTCGCCGACGACGACCTCGATGCCCTCGAACAGATCGCCTACGACCACTACCTGGCCAAGTCGTGCAACACCTGCCACGCCGGCGGCTACCCGAAGAACAACAGCCCACACCTCTACCGATCCAGCGGCTGCTCGGCCTGCCACATGGTCTACAACGAGGACGGCGTCTACGAGGGCAACGATCCCACGGTGCCGGTGGGCGTTCCCGTTCACGCCAGCCGCCACGAGCTCACCGCCTCGGTGCCGACGACCCAGTGCGCCACCTGCCACTTCCAGGGTGGGCGGATCGGCCTCAACTTCCGAGGCATCCGTGAGGGCGGCTTCTCCGAGGCGCCCCCCAACGCTCAGGTCTGGGCAGCTGGCAGCGCCTATGGCCACGTCTCCGGCTACTACTTCGTCGACGAAGACACCACGAACGACGTGGACGAGACCCCGCCCGACCTCCACCACACCGCCGGCATGCACTGCGCCGACTGCCACGTGGGCACCGATGTGCACGGAGACGGCCAGCTCCACAGCGCCTCCAAGACCCAGTTCGACCTGCGCTGCGAGGACTGCCACGGAGACGCCCGTGATGCCGCCGAGCCCGACGAGGAGGGGATCTTCCGCACCGAGCAAGGCCGGCCCCTGCCCCAGCTCTCCCAGGGAGAAGACGGCGGCGTGGTGCTCACGAGCCAGGTGACGGGCGTCGTGTTCGACGTGCCGCAGCCCGCCACCATCCTCGCGGGCGACGAGGCCAGCGACGAGATGCGGGCCGCCATGGAGCCACGCGAGAGCGATGGCTGGTCGCACCCCGACAGCCTCACCTGTGACACCTGCCACAACAGCTGGCAGCTCTACTGCCTGGGCTGCCACGTCACCCTCGACATGCGGCTCAACCAGGTCGACTACCAGACCGGCAGCAAGACGCCCGGCAACGTACGCGGCAGCCGGGACATCTGGATGTTGGACCACCTGCTGCTCAGCAAGCGCACAGACGGGATGATCCAGGCGACCAACCCGAGCCAGCACGTCCAGCTCACGGTCATCGACTTCGAGGGCGAGGTCCGCATCGGTCGCGACGACGGCGAGGCCGGGTCCACCGGCGTCTTCCGCAGCAACGCCACCACCGATGCCCAGGCCGGCTTCGCTCCCTTCTTCCAGCACACGAGCTCCGCCGAGCCCCGCCCCTGCATCACATGTCACCCCGTGGATGCCTCAGCCGACGAGCAGACCCGTGTGAAGGGCACCTACGGCTTCGGCACGGGCGAGTTCGTGCTCGACAATCCCGACGGCGACCCCGTGGACCCGCTGCAGTTCCTCGACGCAGACGGAAACCAGACGAGCGCCTTTGCGCATCCAGGCACCGGCCCCCTCGACGCCGACACCATCGAGCGCGCGCTGTCCGTCACCGTGGACCCTCCCGAGGAGGACGAGTGAGACCGACACTGCTCGCCGCCGCGCTGAGCCTGGTTGGCTGCAAGGACCGGGCACCCGTCGACGACACCGGCCCCGCCAACGATGGCCTGCTCTACGAGCTCGTCGGCGACGACTTCGATCACGGTGTGCTGCTGGCAGCCTGGGAAGACGGAGATCGCCTGCGCGTCGTGGGCGGTGCCCTCAGCGGGGGCGCCGGCCACCAGGTCACCATCCACGACAGCGGCAGCCTGTGCGAGGAGGGGGTGCTCGTCGACCAGGCGCAGTGGTGGATCCACGGCGCCGAGCCCGGCAGCCAGAAGTACTACACCGTGGGTGAGCAAGGCAGCATCTACAGCTGGAACGACCGCACCCCAACCGATGAGTCCGTCGACTCCGAGGCCACCTTCTACGGGGTCTACGACGACGGCACCGTGGTCTGGGCCGTCGGCGGCGACCCGGCCACGGGCCTGGGCGAGGTCTGGGCCCGCGGGCCGTCGGGCTGGGAGCTCCAGGCCAGCGAGATCCCCGGAATCCTCTACAAGGTCTGGGATGGCTGGATCGTGGGCGACCAGCAGGCCCTCCGAATGGTGGGCGGCGAGCTCGAGGCCACCGAGGCGGACACCAAGCTGCTCACCGTGCGCGGACGGGACGCAGGCGACGACGTGTGGGCCGTGGGCGGCACCTCGGGCGCCGAGGTTCGCCACTGGAGCGGCAGCGCGTGGGAAGAGGTGGGCACCGACCTGCTGGGCGTGCCGCTGAGCGGGGTCTGGACGGCACCCGAGCACGACGTGTACGTGGCGGGCAGCTTCGGCACCATGGCCCGCCTGCCACCGGACAGCACCGAGTGGCAGATGCCCGATCTCCCGCTCACGAGCGACGACTTCCACGCCGTCTACCCCTTCGGAGACGAGATCTGGTACGTGGGCGGCAACCTGTTGACCTCGGGCACCGACTACCACGGCACCATCGCCCGAGAAGGCGAGACGCTCATGGAGCTCGAGCTGGACGGCTGCTGAGCCGCCGCCTCAGAGAGGCTCGACGGCTCCGGTGGCCAGCAACGCCTCGTAGCCCTCGCCACCTGAGGCCCACCAGGCCTCACCGACCTCGTCGAGCTGGGCCTCTTCGAGGGCCGCAGCCGTGAGCAGAGACCGCAGCGTGGCGCTGATCTCCTCGTCGGAGAAGCTGTTGTTCGAGCCCGTGCACAGCATGGTGCACATGATGTCGGTGTCGGACTCGAAGTCACAGTGGTCGGCCTCGGTGAGGCTCAGGGCGACCGCATCGGGAGCGGCCGTGAACCAGGCGCTGCCGTTGCCGCTGCTGTTGCAGCTTCCGGGCTCGCCGAGCAGACCGTAGAGGACGGGCGCATCGGGAGCCGCGGCCTCGCCCAGTCCGTCCGCGTCGACACCGTCCAGGGTGATGACCGCGACGGCATCGGGGTCATCGGCCCCCGCAACCACTGCTGCGAGGCCACCCGCGGAGTGACCGATGTAGAGCCGAGAACCCGCCTCGAGGGCGTCGGCCAAGGACACGAGATCTGCGGCGTTCTGGCCATGATCGGTGTCCCAGATGCTCGAGTGGCACAGCGTAGGCACCGCGACCGACAGCCCCCAGCTCGCGAGGTGGTAGCCATGACCCTCGACGTGGGTTCCATCGCGTGCGAAGCCATGAGCGAGGACAGCCAGGGTGTCGGAGGGCCCGTCGGCCGGGTCGAAGATGGCCACGTCCGGCGCACAGCCTCCACCCAGATCGACCTGTCGGGTCGTGACCGTCACGCCGTGCGACCCCGTCTGTGACAGATCAGCGAGGGGCTCGTCGGGATCGTCGTCATCCTCCGGATCGTCGTCATCGTCCGGATCATCATCATCGTCCGGATCATCACCGTCGGGATCGTCGCCATCGTCTGGTTGATCGGTGTCGTCGCCGTCATCGTTCTCGCCGTCACCGTCGCCGTCACCGTCACCGTCGCCGTCGCCGTTCCCCGGATCTTCCGCCGGCGAACCGACGTCGTGGGTTGGCCCTTCCCCATCAATCTCCGCACACCCGAGCAACAACAGCACCAAGGTCAAACTGCGACTCATGACCGCCTCCGTCCCGGCCTTATAGAACCTGCGAACCGACTTGTCTACTCATGGGTAGGCATTTGGCTCCCGAGCAGACGTTAGACCGGCCCCGATGGGCACCAAGCGAACCTCTCCCGAAGCCATCCTGGACGCCGCGGAGCACGCCTTCGGGACCGACGGCTACACCGGTGCCCGACTGGCCGACATCTCCGCTGCCGTGGGCATTCGCAGGCCGAGCCTGCTCTACCACTTCAAGACCAAGGACGCGCTCTACAACGCGGTGGTCCTGCGCCTCTTCGAGTCTCTGAGAGAGACCTTCACCGAAGCCTTCGAGGCAGGTGGCAGCTTCGAAGACCGCATGCTGCGACTGATGAGCGCCTACCTCGCCTTCCTCGACGAGCGCCCCGCCTTCGCGCCCCTCGTCATCCGGGAGATCCTCGACGGCCACGGCCCTGGTCGACACCTCCTCGAGACCCGGCTCGTGCCCTTGCTCGACCTCATCGAGCAGTGGCTGGCGCAGGCGGGAGGCGGCGAGATCCCCGAAGGCGTCCAGATTCGAAGCGCCATCATGCATCTCGGCAGCAACGCGATCCTCCACGCTGCAGCAGGGCCACTGCAGGGGCCGTTGTGGGGCTCCGATGGGGGCACCCTGGACCTGGCCCGGCGGCTCTTGCTCGCGGAGGACCGTGCGTGACCCGGAGGGCTGTAGCCCCCCTGAGAGGCCGGCCCCGTGATAGCTCCGGTGCATGTCGGACTCCCCCTCCTTCGCAGACGTCGACCCCACCCCACGTGCAGCCTGGCGCGCCCTCGTCGAGGCCGGGCTGAAGGGCGCCTCCTTCGAGCGGCGCACGTCGCGGACCCTGCCCGGGGGGGTGGTGCTGCCGGTGCTGGCCACCGCCCATGACGCTGTGGACAGCGGGCTCCCGGGTCTCGCCCCGTACCCCCGAGGCACCGCGGCCAGGCCGGGCTGGAAGACCGCGGTCTGTCACCCGAGCCATGCACCCGAGCTGGGCGCACGACTCGCCCTGGACGCCGCGCGTGGCGCCACGGCCTGCTGGCTCGAGGCCCCGCTCGCCGATGGACCCCACGACGATCAGGCCGACGACGAGAGCCTCGCCTTCCCGGTGGGCCTCGAGCTCTACTTCGGCCCGGGCGTCATGGACCTCGACGCAGGCGAGGAGCTGCTCGACCCCACCCTCTGGGAAGGCCGCGGCCGGGTCTGCTTCGGGGCCGATCCTGCCACCCTCGCAGCCCGTACCTCCAGCCCACTGGACCTCGACGAGGCGGCCGAGCTCGCCCTGGCTGCCTCCGCAGTCACAGCCGAAGACCTCGATCTGCGCGTGCTCCTCGTCGACACCGGCTACGCCCACGATGCCGGCGCCGACGACGTCCTCGACCTCGCCCTGGCCTTGGCCACCACCGTCGCCTGGCTGCGCGAGCTCACGGGCCGCGGCCTCTCGCTCCACGACGCCCTCGCACAGCAAGTCCACCATCTCCGCGTCGGCACGGCCCCCTTCGCGAGCATCGCCAAGCTCCGTGCCTTCCGCTCTGTCGTGGCGCGCGTCTGCGAAGCCGCGGGCGACGTCGAAGCCGCCCGGGCCCTGGTCATCGTCTCCAGCCTGGGAGCCCGGCACCTGAGCCGCGTCGACGCACCGGTCAACGTGCTCCGCAACACCTCCGCCTGCTTCGCCGGCGCCCTGGGTGGGGCTCAGGTGGTGGCCTCACGGCCCCACGACGCCCTGCGACCCCAGCCCGGAGAGGCCGGACGCCGCATCGCGCGCAACACGCCGCTGATGCTCGACCTGGAGGCCGGTCTCGCCGATGTGGCCGATCCCATCGGAGGCTCCTGGTCCATCGAACAGCTGACCGCCGACCTCGCGGGCGCGGCCTGGGCCCGCTTCCAGGAGCTGGAGGCCCACGGGGGCCTGGGCGCGGTCCTCACGAGCGGCTGGTTGGCGTCGGAGGTGGACGTGGCCTGGGAGCGACAGGCGAAGGCCTTGCGGCGCCGCAAGGCTCAGCTCACCGGCGTGAGCGCCTTCGCCGCACTCGACGAGGCCCCGGTACAGGTACCTCAGGCGAGGGGCCCCTTCCCGCTGCGCCGCTGGGCCGCCGGCTTCGAGGCTCTGCGTGCCCGCGCCCACGCCTGGGAAGCGACCCACGGCGCTCCTCCGCACGTCACCGTGGCCACCCTCGGCCCCGAGGCCCACCACACCGCCCGCACCACCTGGGTGCGCAACGCCCTGGCGGCCGGTGGCTTCCACACCGAGGAGCTCGATGGACAGGCGCTCCCCGCCACACTGCCCACGCCCCTCGCCGTGCTGAGCGCCCCCGACGGTCGGGTCGACGCCGAGGGGGTGGGCACGCTCGCCAGGCTCGTGTCCGCTGGCGCCCGCCACGTCCGCATCGCTGGCCGCCCTGGCGCGCAGGCCGAGGCCCACACCGCTGCTGGCGCCGCCGGCTGGATGGGGGTGGGAGACGACCTCGAGGCGCTGCTGGCCGAATTCCATGACGTCCTCGGCCGCGAGGTGAGCCCGTGATCCCCGACTTCACCCAGATCCCCTGGCAGACCCCCGCCTCGAAGGCCGAGGGTGTCGAGCCCACCCGACAGGACACCCCCGAGGGCGTCCCGCTGGCCTCCGTCTACACGGCCGCAGACCTGTCCGACCTGGGCACCCTGCACACCATGCCCGGACTCCCGCCCTTCCTCCGCGGCCCCTACGCCACCATGTACAGCGGGCGCCCCTGGACCGTCCGTCAGTACGCGGGCTTCTCGACGGCCGAAGCCAGCAATGCCTTCTACCGACGCAACCTCGCCGCCGGCCAGAAGGGGCTGTCCATCGCCTTCGATCTGGCCACCCACCGCGGCTACGACAGCGACCATCCCCGGGTGGTCGGCGACGTCGGCATGGCCGGCGTGGCCATCGACAGCATCCTCGACATGCGAATCCTCTTCGAGGGCATTCCGCTCGATCGCATGAGCGTGTCCATGACCATGAACGGGGCCGTCCTGCCCATCATGGCCCTCTACATCGTGGCCGCCGAGGAGCAGGGCGTGGCGCCCGCAGCCCTCAGCGGCACCATCCATAACGACATCCTCAAGGAGTTCATGGTCCGGAACACGTACGTGTACCCGCCGGCTCCGAGCCTCCGGATCATCGGCGACATCTTCGGCTACACCGCCGCTCACATGCCGCGCTTCAACAGCATCAGCGTGTCCGGCTACCACATGCAGGAGGCCGGAGCGACCGCCGACCTCGAGCTCGCCTACACCCTGGCCGACGGCCTCGAGTACCTGCGCACCGGTGTGGCCGCGGGCCTCGACATCGATCGCTTCGCGCCCCGCATCTCCTTCTTCTGGGGAATCGGGATGCGCTTCATGATGGAGGTGGCCAAGCTGCGCGCCGGCCGCCTGCTCTGGAGTCACATCGTGGGCGGCTTCGGCCCCAAGAACCCGAAGTCGCGCTCGCTGCGCACCCACAGCCAGACCAGCGGCTGGTCGCTCACGGCTCAAGACCCCTACAACAACATCGTGCGCACCTGCGTCGAGGCCATGGCCGCCACCCAGGGCCACACCCAGTCTCTCCACACCAACTCCTTCGACGAGGCCCTGGCCCTGCCGAGCGACCTGAGCGCGCGCATCGCCCGAAACACCCAGCTCTTCCTGCAGCACGAGACCGACACCTGCGACCTCGTCGACCCCTGGGGCGGCAGCTACGCCATCGAGCGTCTCACCGCCGACCTCGCGGCCCGTGCCTGGGAGCACATCGTCGAGGTCGAGGAGCTCGGCGGCATGGCCAAGGCCATCGAGGCGGGCATTCCCAAGATGCGCATCGAGGAGGCCGCCGCCCGCACCCAGGCCCGCATCGACAGCGGCCGGCAGGTCGTGCTCGGCGTCAACCGCTACCAGCTCGACGACGAGCCCGAGATCGAGGTGCGTCAGGTGGACAACGACGAGGTGCGCCGCGCCCAGCTCGCGCGCCTGGCACAGCTCCGGGCAGAACGTGACGAGGCCGCCACCCAGGCCGCCCTCGCCGCCCTCACCCGCGGCGCCGAGGCCCAAGGCAACCTGCTCGACCTCAGCGTGAAGGCCGCCCGAGCCAAGGCCACCGTGGGCGAGATCAGCGATGCGCTGGAGCGAGCCTTCGGCCGCCACCAGGCCCACCCCAAGGCACTCCGCGGCGTCTACCGCCGCGAGCTCGGAGAGGACACCGCCGTGACCCAGTCCATCGAAGAGGCCGTCGCTCGCTTCGAGGCCCTCGAGGGCCGTCGACCTCGCATCCTGGTCGCCAAGATGGGCCAGGACGGCCACGACCGCGGCCAGAAGGTCATCAGCACCGCCTTCGCCGACCTCGGCTTCGACGTGGACGTGGGCCCCCTCTTCCAGACGCCCGCCGAGACCGCACGGCAGGCCGTGGAGAACGATGTACACGTCGTCGGCGTGAGCTCACTGGCCGCCGGCCATCTCACCCTGGTGCCGGCGCTCCGGGCCGAGCTGGCTGCCTACGATCGCGAGGACATCGTCATCGTCGTGGGAGGCGTGGTCCCGCCCCAGGACTACGACGCTCTCTACGAGGCCGGCGCCACCTGCATCTTCGGGCCGGGCACCGTCATCGCAGACGCCGCGCTGGAGCTCATGAGCGAGCTGGAGCGCCGCGTCGGCGCCTGAGCCCGGGGCACCCTGTGCTCAGTACCACATGGGCAGGTGGAGCTCTGCGCCATCGGCGGGGACCTGCACCGAGCAGTTCGACCACCGGGGGACCATCAAGGGCTTCTTCGTACACGAAGCAGCGGTGCCCTCAGAGGGTCCGGGTGGCAGGAAGGCGAAGTCGAGCTCGCCATCTGCGTCGTGGTCATGGTGGATGGTGAAGCCGTAGCGACCCGGGGCCAGGTCGCTCACGCGCATCTCGATGGTCGCGCTGCTCGCGGGCACTGTCAGGCTGCGCACCTCCTCTCCCCAGTGCGGGTAGGTCTCCTCAGCGTCGAAGACGCGCAGCACCAAGGGCGCGCCATCGGTCTGGACGCCGTCGAGCCGGATGACCACATCACCAGCTCGGGCCGCCGAGAGCGCCGAGAACGCGGAGAGCGCCGAGAGCAGCATCAGTGACATGGGGGCTCCCAGGGACTCCAGGTGCTGTGCTCCTGGCCCACCACACCCTCCAGGTCCCCCAGGATGCCACGCATCCCAGGCAAGCTCCGCGACGATCTGTACCGAGATCCGCGCAGAGCTTCGACACCTGGCGCTGAGCCGCGCGCCGTTCCAGGCTAAGCCTCCGACATGCCCCGGCGCCCCACCCTCTCCACCCAGGACCTCATCACCGGCGTGCGCGCCGGAGACCGCGCCATCCTGGGCCGCGCCATCAGCCTGGTCGAGTCCACCCACCCGGCCC
Organism: Deltaproteobacteria bacterium; assembly: GCA_016845285.1. Taxonomy (GTDB): domain Bacteria; phylum Myxococcota_A; class UBA796; order UBA796; family UBA2385; genus BH17. The sequence continues at coordinate 20,103 of JAERSX010000320.1, forward strand.
ATCGCGTCCAGGCCACGGCACTGCTCGACGCCCTGATGCCCCACACCGGTGGCGCCCAGCGCATCGGCCTGACCGGCGTGCCCGGCGCCGGCAAGAGCACGCTCATCGACACCCTGGGCACCCGGCTGACCGCCGCTGGCCATCGGGTCGCCGTCATCGCCGTCGACCCCTCCAGCAGCCGCACCGGCGGCAGCATCTTGGGCGACAAGACCCGGATGCAGCGCCTGGGCGTAGACCCCATGGCCTTCATCCGCCCCTCTCCGGCGGCCGGCACGCTGGGCGGGGTGGCCCGCCGAACCCGCGAGACCCTGCTGCTCTGCGAGGCCGCAGGCTTCGATGTGGTGCTCGTGGAGACGGTCGGCGTGGGCCAGAGCGAGACCGTCGTCGCAGACATGACCGACATCTTCGTGGTCTTGCTCATCGCCGGTGCCGGCGACGAGCTCCAGGGCATCAAGCGGGGGCTCATGGAGCGGGCCGACGTGCTCGTGGTGCACAAGTGCGACGGCGACAACATCGACGCCGCCCAGCGCGCCGCACACGAGCTTCGTCAGGCCGTGCGACTGCTGCACCCCGCGAGTGCGCCGTGGGTGCCGCCCGTGCTCACGGCCAGCGCCCTCGCCGACACCGGCCTGTCAGAGCTCTGGCAGACCATCGCCCGCTTCGGCGAGGAGGCCCGCGCCCGTGGCGAGCACGACACCCGTCGCACCGCCCAGCGCGCGCGCTGGATGTGGGATCTCGTCGAAGACGAGCTCATGAGGCGGCTCCGCTCCGATCCCACGGTGGCCTCCCGCCTGCCTCACCTCGAAGAGGCCGTGGCCAGCGGCGTCCTCGCCCCCACCCACGCCGCCGAACAGCTGATCGCCGCCTTCCTGGCTGACCGCCAGGACTGAGACCGACGCCTGGACGGCCACGCTGCCCGGCACCACTACTCGGTGGTCAGGGTGGTCACCGAGAGGCTGAGGTCGAAGCCGAGATCGGAGCTCGTGGACGTAGCCTGGTGGACCTCGACAGCGATGATGTTGCTGCCGTCCTTGAAGAGCGAGACGTCGACGTCGAAGCTCTCGTAGTCGTACTCGTCTTCGCTGCTGATGGCATCGACCGCGTAGTCGTCGTAGGCGATGTCGCCGTCGGCGAGGTTGTCCCGAATGGCTTCCTCGCCGTTGATCCAGACGATGGCGGCGTCGTCGACCATGAGCTGGATCTCCGCCTGGGAGGGTGTGCCCGACACCGTGGTCCACTTGCGGAAGTAGGTGGTGGGGTTCTTGTCAGAGGAGTTCGAGCCGTAGGACACCGTCGTGGTCTCACGAGAGTCGCCGTAGCCCAGGGGCGCCGCGCCTTCCGACCAGGCGCTGTGGTCGTAGTCGGCCTCGCGCCACTCGGTGCCAAGGTCCACCCCCAGGTCGTTGTACATCCACGGCGAGCCCGCCTCGAGGACCTCCACCACCTCGATGGAGACGATGGCGTTGGAGCTGCCGGGGGTCCCCACCGGCATCTGCGCCCACTCGTCGGCGCCGTCGCTCACCCGGGCATGCGCCTCGTCACCGGAGAGCTGCGGGTAGACCACCCAGTCCACCGGCGTGCCGTCGTTCATGAAGAGCCCCACGCCCTCGCCGCTCGCACTGAGCCGGAAGGCGAGCTCGTCGTCGCTCAGCTCGTCGGCATCGGTGGCGTAGAGCAGCAGGTGCCCGCCCGCTTCGAGGATCAGGCCATCCGGCAGCACGTGCTTGTTCTTGTCGTCGTAGTCGTCCGACATCCACATGCCACCCAGGTCCACCGCCTCGTCACCGGTGTTGTGCAGCTCGAGCCAGTCCGGCTCGGGGAGGCTCGCGTGCTCCAGAGACCCCTCGTTGGCGGGCATGAGCTCGTTGATGACCACCGACGGTGGCTCGGGTGGCTCACCGGAGTCTCCGTCGCCGCCAGTACCCGAGTCGCCGCCGGTGCCCGAGTCGTCGCCGGTGCCCGAGTCGTCGCCGGTGCCGTCACCTGCGCCAGAGTCATCGCCGGAGCCTGACCCATCACCAGAGCCTGCACCGCCTCCCGTGGCGGCACCGGAGTCGGTGCCCCCCGCGGGTTGCGTTGGGGAACAGGCCAAGACGAACAAGAGGAACAGCACGAATCACCACCGGGTCGCGTTCGGGATTCTAAGATGCCTCCATGCGCAGCCCATGGGCCACCCTCCCGATCGTCTCGCTCATCATGGTCGCCTCGGCGGCCTGCCGGGGGGGAACGCCACCGACAACCACGACTCCACCCCCCGGAGACACAGCCGCGCCAGACGACTCGGGCGGTGGTGACGACGGGGGAGACGAGGGCGGCGGCGACGACAGCGCCGAGCCCGAGGTGTACGAAGACCTCGTGATCAACGAGCTCATGGCGGGCAACCGCTTCGCCGTGGCCGACCCGCTGGGGGGCAGCGCAGACTGGCTGGAGATCTTCAACCCGGGCGACGAGGACGTGGACCTCGACGGCTGGGGTCTGCTCGTAGACGGCGCCGACGATCCCTATCTGCTGGAAGATCTGACCGTCGGGGCCGGGGCGCATGTGGTGATCTGGGCCGACGACGCATCGGGTCTGGGCCCCGACCACACCGACTTCACCCTCGAGCTCGCCGGCGGTGAGCTGAGCCTGCTCGCTCCAGACGAGACCGTGAAGGACACGGTGAGCTGGCCGGTCCAGGCCACTGACATCTCCGCAGCCCGCGCCCCGGACGGCGCGGCGCACTGGTCGCTCACGGCCAGCCCCACACCCGGCAGCGCCAACGCCGAGGGCGACGGCCGTGAAGGAGGCACCTCAGACGGCACCTGCGCCCTGGACTCCGATCTCGACGATCCCTACTTCTGGGAGGGTGAGTCCATCGAATTCGGCCTGAGCTGCACCGCCGACCTCTCGGAGGAGGAGGTGGAGCTGGAGGTGGTGCTCGCCCCAGACAGCTCAGCCTTCGCCGACCAGCGCTTCACCATGGAGAGTGGCCCCAGCGACGGCGGCCGGGTCGACGTGATCTTCAGCGCGCGCCCCGCCGACGCCCTGGACCAGATCCCCGAGGCCGCCACCGTCACCTTCTGGCTGGCCGACAACCCCGACCTGACCGACGCCGTCGACCCCGTCCCCACCGAGTACACCGAGGAGTGGGGCCTGCCGGTCATCCACATCGAGACCGGAGTCGACTTCTCCCAGACCTATGTCGACGCCACCATCACCCACATGGGCACGGCCTACGACGCCGAGGTCAAGGTGCGCGGCGCGTCGAGCGTGAGCTACCCCAAGCAGAGCTACACCCTGGACTTCGACGACGAGGAGCTCAAGATCGAGGGCTGGGACAGCCGCGAGCACATCGTGCTGACCAGCACCTTCGACGACAACAGCTACGTGCGCCAGAAGCTCGTCTTCGACATGTGGCAGGCCATGGCCGAGTACTGGGGCACGCTGCGTCTGACCCCTCGCACCTTCTTCGCGGTCGTCTACCTCGAGGGCGCGTACCACGGCCTGTACATCGCCACCGACCATGTGGACGAGGAGTTCGCCGTGGCCCTGGGCTTCGACTCGGGGGGCAACCTCTACAAGTCCGTCAGCCACGACGCCAACTTCTACAACACCGACGCCAACGGCTACGTCAAGAGCAGCTGGCACGACGGCTACGAGAAGAAGGAAGGCGATGATCTCGATGACTTCGACGACCTCGACGAGTGGGTCGAGTGGGTCGCAACCAACGATGCCGAGACCATCGTCGACGAGGCGGGCCGCCGCTTCTCGTTGACCGAGTTCATGGACTGGTTCCTGCTCGTCCACTTCACCGAGTGCCAGGACTCCGCCGGCAAGAACGCCTACTTCTACAACGTGGACGAGGGCGCCCCCGCCTTCCGTCTGACCCCCTGGGACTTCAACGCCGCCTTCGGCCAGAACTGGTACACGCGCCGCGTCGACTCCGACTACCTGCAGACCTACGAGTGGCACAACCGGATCTTCTGGGCCATCGCCAACGTGGAGTCGGCCGACACCGAGCGCTGGGAGCGCTACGCCGCCATGCGCACCGACGGGCCGCTGAGTCCCGAGTGGCTGAAGGGCACCATCGACGCCTACTACGACGACATCCACCCTTCGGCCGAGCGCGACTGGGCGAAGTGGGGCGACCAGTACTACAGCTTCAGCCGCTGGGCGAGCACGCGCAACAGCGACGCCGACTGGACCGACTACGAGGGCGAGCGGGCCTATCTGGACACCTGGATCGACGAGCGGATCACCCTGTTCGATGAGGATCACCCTCTTGAATAGCGCACCCTCGACACTGCTCGCGCTCCTGCTGATCGCCTGCAGCGGCACGTCAGAGGACCGGCCCGGTGCGGGTCCCGGGGACGCAGGCGACGGTGGCAACGAGGGGGGCGACACCGATCCCGGGGACACCGACGAGGGGGGCGACGGCTACGACACAGGCCCCATCGAGCAGGTGCCCGGTGGCGACGGCGAGGTGATCTTCGAGCCCGACGGTGGTGGCTTCCTCTACGAGGTGGACGTGAGCCTGCGCTCCTCGACGGGCACAGGCGAGCTCTGGTACTGCCTCGCGCCTCCCACCGAGGACGACTGCAGCTTCCGCGAGTACGACGAGCCCTTCGAGCTGGACGAGTCCATGGTCGTGCACGCGCAGCTCCGCATCGGAGGCGCAGCCGACGAGACCGTGGCCCGCGCCTTCTTCGAGGTGGACGACGAGCTCGCGGACTGGGACACCAACGTTCCCCTCATGGTGCTCTGGAGCGACGACGACAAGCCGTCCAGCACCTCCGATCGGGTGCCCTTCGCTGTCACGGTGATCGATGCTGACGGCGGGCGCATCGGCCTGACCGACGAGCCCGAGAGCAGCGGCCGTGGGCGCATCCGCCTCCGTGGCTCGTCTTCATCGAGCTTCAGCAAGCCCAGCTACGACCTCGAGCTCTGGGCCGCAGACTCCGACGATGACCGCCCCGAAGAGATGCTCGGGATGCCCAAGGACGGCGACTGGGTGCTCTACGGCCCGTACTACTACGACGACGGACTCATCCGGAACGCCCTGGCCTACCAGCTCAGCAACGACGTGGGTCGCTACGCCTCGCGCACCCGCTTCGTGGAGGTCTTCCTCGCCGAGGATGGCCGGTCCGTTCGCGAGCGGAACTACATGGGCGTCTACACCCTCGTCGAAGAGATCGAGCGCGGGGCCGATCGGGTGGACGTGACCGAGCTCACCCCGGACGACGTGGACCAGCCAGAGCTCACCGGCGGCTACGTCTTCAAGCGCGACCGCCCCGACGACGACGACAGCAGCCTGAGCTGCGGCTCGGCAGGCGGCGCCATCTACTTCGAGTACGGCCTGCAGGCCGTCGACCCCGAGGAGCACGAGCTCGTCGACGTCCAGCTGTCCTATGTGGACGGCTTGTGCGATGCCCTGGGCTACGCGACGGTCTCCGACGACTTCACCGACCCCGCCAGCGGCCTGCACTACACCGACATCATCGACGTCGACTCCTTCATCGATCACCACATCATCAACGTGATCATGAAGAACCCCGACTCCTTCCGGCTGAGCGGCTACCTCCACAAAGACCGCGACGGCCTCATCCAGGCCGGCCCCGTCTGGGACTTCGACCGGGCCTCGGCCTCGGCCGACTACCGCAGCAGCTACCCCACCTGGTGGGACGCTTGGAACCAGACCTCGGACTGCACCCCCGTCTTCGAGTACGGCTGGTACGAAGGGCTGTTCAACGATCCCGAGTTCTCGGACGCCTACTGGACCCGCTTCGAGGAGCTCCTCGACGGACCGCTGAGCGCCGAGGCCATCGACGCCCACATCGTGGACATGGCGGACCAGCTCGACGAGGCGGCCGACCGCAACGCCGACACCTGGAGCTCGCGCAACTTCGACGACGAGACCGCGCTGATCCGCGACTGGATGCAGACCCGGGTCGCCTGGATCGGCGACTGCATCGCCACCTACGAGAACCCTCAGAGCTGCCCTGGCTGAGGGCGCAGGCCTTCGCGGCGACGACGCGCCAGGAAGACCGGCAGCAGCCACCACAGGCTCGCCGCACCGCTGTTGCAGCCGCAGCCGCCCGGATCTGCCGGCGTGAGGGCGCCACCGCCGCTGTCGCCATCCGCGGTGCCGGTCCCGCCGTCGTCACCGGTGCCGCTCCCGCCGTCGTCCCCCGGCCCCGAGTCCCCGCTGTCGCCCGCCGGCGACGTGTCCTCGCTGGTGTCGGTCCCGCCCGTGTCGATGGGACCCCAGTCCACCTCGGCCGCGCAGCCCTCGAACTCTTCGCTCTCGACGCAGGGCACCTCCGCGATGAGCATGGGCACACCCTCGGTGGTGGTGAGCAGGCCGCCCTCGTGTCGATAGGCGATGGACTCGCCCTGGCCCTGCTCGTGGAGCATCACGCGGGTGGGAATCTCCCCCCAGTGAGCGTCGGGATCGTCGGGATCGGTGACCCACTCCCAGCCGCTGTCGTAGTTCCGTGCGATGAAGCGATCGCCCGCCGGCGACCAGTCCGCGCCCGTGAACGCACCCGGAGACGGCCACTCACCCACCGCCAGCTCGGTGAGCACCTCCACCTCTGCGGTCGCGTCGAGGCCCGTGGGCTCGAGGGGGGCACGGGCCACCCGCGGGGCGTCCTCCGACTCCATCCGCTCCTTGGTGACCAGGTAGATCTGCCCGGTGCAGGGATGCACCGCCACCGCCTCGGTGTCGCGCGGCGACTCGGGCCAGGTCAGCCTCCAGGTCGCCAACACCGGCGCGTCCTCACCCTCACCGGGCTCGGCGACCACGTAGATCTGCACCTCTTCGCGGGTACGGGCGTTGTCTCCTACGTCTGCGATGTAGAGGCAGTGCTCGGCATCGGATCCCTCGGGGCAGGGCCCATAGGACAGGTCCTCCCAGTCCTGGAATTCGGCGTCGGTGACCACGTGGGTATCGACGTGTTCGCCGCTGAGGTCGAAGGCATGGAGCACGGCGACGCCGCCTGCATCGTTGTGGCTGAACCAGATGCCACGCCGGGTCCGCGACCACGCGATGCCGCTGCTCTCGTTGATCTCCTCGGCCATGCACTCGCTGACCAGGGCCGCGGCGTCGTAGGAAGTGCAGGTGGTCGCCTCGCTGGGAGCACTCCAAGCAAGCGATCCCAAGACCGCCAGCACGGTCCTCGGCACCCTAGGGCCCGCATCTTTCCTCGACCACACGGGCATTCACTTCCCACGTCACCTGACGGCCATCTTACCGCCACTGCCCCGCCAGTGATGTAAAGTAGCGGCTGATGGTTCTCAGACCCCCTTTCCGGCAACGTACCGGTCATCGACGTCTACGTCGTCGGCCCGCGTCGACGACCGCAGCCCTGGAGGATGACGTGGGTCACGGTCTCCTCGGTGCGTTGATGCTCGGACTTGCCGCCTGCGGCGACGACTCGGGGGAGTGCGAGAACTGGGGTGAGCCGGTCTCCACGGGCACCTTGGCCAGCGCGGAGATCTCCGAGGCGAGCGGGCTGGTGGCCAGTCGGATCCATGACGACCTCTTCTGGACCCACAACGACGCCGGCGACGGCGCACGGCTCTTCGCCCTCGACAGCAGCGGCGCCCACGAAGGCACCGTCGACTTCTCCGACGAGGACGCCAAGGACTGGGAGGACATCGCAGCCGGAGTGGGTGCCGACGGCAACCCCTGGCTCTACATCGGCGACATCGGCGACAACGACCTGAGCCGCGACGAGATCCGTGTGTGGCGCACCGCCGAGCCCTCCGACCCGAAAGATGACGGCATCGAGCTGGACAAGCTCGACCTGAGCTACCCGGACGGCCCTCACGACGCCGAGACCCTGCTCTTCGATCCGCGAGACAACACCCTGTACGTGATCACCAAGTCCGACGGCGATCAGGCAGAGGTCTACGCCGTCGACGCGCATGCCGAGGACGATCAGGAGCTCGAGCACGTGGCCAGCATCGACCTGGTGGCGCGTGGACTTGCCGACGATGCGGCGCTCACGGGCGGTGACATCTCGGCGGCCGGCGACTGGATCCTGCTGCGCACGCAAGGCCAGGTCTTCGCCTGGGCACGCGCTGCGGGAAGCACCCTGGCCGAGACCCTCGACCTCGAACCCTGCCTGGCACCCACGCCCACCCAGGACAATGGCGAGTCACTTGCCATGGACGGCGATAGCTACTTCACCGTCGGCGAAGGCACTGGTGCCCCGGTCTGGCAAGCGAGTCCTCCATGAGCAAGCTGAAGGCAGGCCGAGCCATCGCAGGTGCGCTCGCGCTCATGGGCCTCGTGGCCATGGGGCTCAGCTCCATGTCGGCCTCGGTGGTCACCGGCCCCGGCGTGGTCGACGCCACCACCACCTGGAAGGTTCGCGTCACCGGCGACGGGCGCTACCGCTGGACGCTGGAGGAAGGCCGCACCCCCCAGGGTCACGCCGTCGTGTCCGAGGGCGTCATGCAGTCCGAGCGCGGCGACCCCATGGTGCTCACCCTCGAAGCGGGCGTGGCTCCCGGTGCCACCATCGCCCAGAATCAGCCGCTGGCCCGCCTCCACTCCACCACCGCCCACGAACAGCTCCAAGCCCTCGAGGCCGAGCGCGCCCTCCTCCTCGCAGAGCAGGAGCTCCTGGCGGCTGGCGGCCGCCCCGAGGTGGTACGGGCAGCCGAGCAGGCCGTGGCTGTCGCCGAAGGCCGCCTCGAGATCGCCGAAGCCCAGGCCGAGCACATCTCCACCCTGGCCGACGACGGCGCGTCCTCCCGCTACGAAGCCGAGGAGGCCACGCGCCTTGCCTCGGTGGCCGACGCGGAGCTCGCCCTTGCGCAAGCCAAGCTCGACGAAGCCCGTCGTCCCGCCATGAGCGCCGAGTCCGAGGCCCTCGTCGCCCGCGTCAACGCCGTCGATGCGCGCCTGACAGCAGCCCGGGCACGCGCCGAGCAGCAGGTGCTCGCTGCACCCTTCGCCGGCGAGCTGTCCATGCCTGGCGGCGACATCGCCCTTCAGGTCCACGCCGCTGGGCCCCGGCTCCTGCGCGTGGCCGTCGCCGAGTCCGAGCGTCGCCACGTGTCCCCCGGCAACATGGTCTCCTTCATCCCCACCGCCAACCCCGACAACCTCCACCAGGGCAAGGTGCTCGCCGTCGACAGCGCCGCGCGCTCCTTCGGCGGACAGACGGTCGTGTGGGTGGTGGCCGAGCTCGACGACTCCCTTCCCGTCGGGGCCACTGGCTCCGCAGCCGTCTCCAGGACGAAGGGATGAGCGGAGAGGGGCGGCGAGAGCTCAAGTACATCATCCACGAGGACCAGCGTGCCAAGGTCCTCGACATCGCGCGGAACGCCGTCTCCGCCGACGAGCACGCAGGCGTGCTCACCGACTACATCTCCGATGGCTTCCGCGGCCCGGACGGCGAGCTCGCCAAGGGCTACCGCGTCAACACCCTCTACATCGACACCCCGGACCTGCGGACCTACACGCAGCGGCTGCGGAGCGCCCACATCCGCAACGTCGTTCGCATCCGCACCTACGGCGAGCCGGGCGACGTCACCCCGGTCTTCATCGAGTCCAAGCGAAAGCTCCGCGACCGCGTGGTCAAGCACCGCGCGCTCGTCTGCAATGCGCAGGAGTGGGCGGCCGCCGACGCCGCACACCCGTGGGAGACCATCCTCCCGCCCCTCGAGGGCGCCTTGGGCCGAAAGGCGCAGCGCTGGCTCGCTCACACGCGCCGCGACAAGCTCGACACCGTGTTGACCGTGCACTACGTCCGCGAGGTCTACACCGAGGGGCGCTCGCGCCTCACCATCGATCACCTCGTGAGCGCCACAGGAAAGCAGGATCCCACCTTCCTGCAAGGACCCGGCCTCACCCGCCTCATTCCCCAAGGCTTCCTCGTGCTCGAGCTCAAATTCGACATCCGCAAGCCCGCTTGGATGAGAGACATCTGCAGCGAGCTGAACCTCGTCGAGGAGCCCGTCTCCAAGTACGGCCTCGGCGTGGCTCACACCGTGCGGACCGATCGTGTGGGTGAGCGCAAGTACATCACCCCGCCCACCTTGACCCGTGCGGGGCGCGCCGCGTGACGCCCTTCGAGGCCGAACAGCTCCTGCTCGACACCTCCACCCTCGGCCTCGACGCCGTGGTGCAGTCGCTGCTGTTGAGCTTCATCCTGGGGCTCGTCGTGGCGGCGGTCTATCGGTGGTCGCTGCCCGAGCGCATCGTGCCGCCGCAGCTCATGGCCTCGCTGGCGCTCCTGCCCATGATCACCGCACTCGTGATGATGGTCATCGGCAACAGCCTCGCGCGGGCCTTCTCGCTCGTGGGCGCGCTGGCCATCGTTCGCTTCCGCACCCGCCTCCGCAGCACCTGGGACATCTCCTTCGTGTTCTTCGCGCTGGCCGTGGGCATCGGCTGCGGCGTGGGTGCCCTCGAGAACACCGCGCTCGGCACCCTGGTCATCGTGCTGGCCGTCGTGGTGCTCGGCGCGCTGCCGTTCACGCGCGCCGCCTCGGATGTACAGACCCTGCGCTGCGACGTCGCCGCCTACGAGCTCGGCGAGGGCGCGCTGGCGCCGCTCATCGACAAATACGCCCGGCGGCGCTGGCTCACCACCGCGCAGTCCCAGCGCTTCGGCGAGGCCATGACGCTCACGTACCGCATCGTGCTGAAACGAAAGGCCCGTTTGGAGCCCCTGGTTCGCGAGCTCTCGGCCCTCGAAGGTGTGGAACGGGTCACGCTCATGAGCGAAGAGGGCAGCACTTAGGGCAAACTGCGGAAACGCACTGGAGAGAGATGATGCGCCCCACGCTGATGGCCCCCATGTACTTGCTGTTTCCACTCACGCTGTTGGCCTGTGGCGACAAGGCGGGAGGCTTCGACTCTGGCGCTACCGTCACCGAGGACTGCACCGACGGTGTGGACAACGACGGCAACGGTGCCGCCGACTGCGCCGACGCCGCTTGCGCCGACGATCCGGCCTGTGCCGAGGACGACGACGACGAGGGCGGCGACTCTGGGGGCACGGGTGGCAACACCGACTACCCCGACGTGCTCGTCAACGAGTTCATGGCGAGCAACGCCACCACCCTCCAAGACGTGACCGGCGCCTGGCCCGACTGGATCGAGCTCTACAACGCATCTGACGAGACCGTCGACCTCGCGGGCTGGTTCATCACCGACAACCTGGACAACCAGGACAAGAGCGAGCTCCCCAGCTTCGTGCTCGAGCCCGGTGAGTTCCTCATCCTGTACGCCGACGACGACCAGGAAGACGGAGAAGACCACGTCAACTTCAGCCTCGACGCCGCTGGCGAGCAGATCGGCATCTACGGCCCCGACGGCTCCATGGTCGACGAGATCGAGTACGGCGAGCAGGCCACCGACGTGAGCATGGGCCGGGTGCCCGACGGCAGCAGCACCTGGGAGGTGCTCGACAGCGCCTCACCCGGCTCCAGCAACGAGTGATCAGGCCGGGGACACCGCCAGGGTGTCCCGCGGTAGGGCGCCGAGCTCCTCGTAGAGCCACACGTTCGCCCGGATCGCCTTGCCGAAGATGCCGAGATGCATGGACTCGTTGGGTCCATGCGCCGTCGTCTTCGGATCCATCACGCCGTTGAGGATCAGCGGCAGGTCGCCGTACTTGCGGCCGAAGAGCGCCACGAAGGGAATGGAGCCACCCACGCCCACCTGGAGCAGCTTGCGGCCCCAGACGCGCTCGTAGGCCCGGTCAGCGGCCTCGAAGGCCGGCCCTCTCGGCGTGTAGAGCCAGCTCTCGCCGTCCCAGCCCGTGGGCGACACGGTGACCTTGACGCCACCCGGCGGGTTGGTGGTCACCACCTCGGTGATGGCGTCCCGAAGCTCGTCCGCCTCCTGCCCTGGGGCGAGCCGCACCGAGAGCGTCGCTGTGGCCTTGGTGCGCAGGGCGTTCTTCTTGGTCTCGGCGGTGGGCAGCGTGGTCGCCACCACCGTCAGCGACGGCTGACGCCAGAGCCACTCGGCCGGCGAGCGCCCATGGGTGGGCAAGGGGTCGACCCCATCGATGATGTGGGCGCCGTCACGGATGATCTCGGCGTTCAGCGGCACGTCCCAGGAGTCCCGCCGCCAGTCGTCATCGATGTCCTCGACACGCCCCACCTTGAGCCGGCCGTCCTCGTCGGTGAGCCGCGCGATGAGCCGACACAGGGCCACGCTCACATCGGGCACCATGTTGCCCCAGAGCCCGCTGTGGCCGTCGGCATCGAGCGCCTCCACAGCGAGCTCCAGCTCCATGAGGCCGCGCAGGGACACGGTCAGGCCAGGGATGTCCACCGAGGGATTCTCGCAGTCGGTGAGCACCATCACGTCCGAGGAGAAGGCCTCGGGGAAGGTGTCCATGTAGCGCTCGAGGTTGGGGGAGCCGATCTCCTCCTCGCCCTCGATGAGCAGCTTGAGGTTGCAGGGCAAGCCACCAGACTCCTCGAGCCAGGCGCGGATGGCGGCGAGATGGCTGACCCAGCCACCCATGTCGTCGGCGCTGCCCCGGGCGTAGAGCCGACCGTCGAGCTCCACACCCTCGTGGGGATCGGTGCGCCAGGGCTCGCCCTTCACGGGCTGAAGATCGAGGTGACCGTAGATCAGCACGGTGGGAGCGGAGGGGTCGGCATGCAGCCACTCGGCGGCCACGCATGGCAGGGTGCCCTCGAGGTGGAGCAAACGGGCGTTGTCGAGGCCCAGCGCCGACAGGTCGTCGCGGATTCGCTCGGCGAGGCGATGGACGTCGTCGAAGTGACTCGGATCACACGAGATCGCTGCGTAGGACAGGTAATCCTTGAGACGCGCGACGGTCTCGTCGAACTGTTCGGTTGCCCGACGCTCGACAGCGGTGGCGGAGCTCGCGATGGTGGACATGACACCTCCCAGAGGGCGCGCATCGTAGATCACCCGACGCCCTCACGGGTCGGAGCTACCAGCTGTCCCCGCCGGAACCGCCGTAGGCTCCGATGTCGGCGGTCGTGCCGTCAGCGTCCAGCAGCGCGGGATCTCCGGCATCGATGGAGGGCGACACCGAGTGCAGACGGAGGTCCCAGGCGGCGGGGTCGGCGCTGCTGATGTCGGTGTAGACCGGGTCCTGGGCCAGGTTGCCGTCGGTGCCCACGGGGTCGTCCATGCCGCTCCAGGTGTCTGCGCCCTGGGCTGGCACGTTGGTGTAGGTCCAGCTCAGCGCGTCGAGCTCGGTCACGAGCACCGCGCTGCCCGCGCCCTCCCCTCCACTGCTCGAGACACTGTTGTCGACGATGTTGAGGTGGGAGACGGTGGCGGTGCCTGGCTGCTTGTCCATGGAGCCCACGAAGAGTCCACCGCCGTGGGCGTCGGCCTCGCCCGTGGAGATGACCGCGTTGCCCACGACGTCTCCGAAGTGCAGATCGAGCGGCTGGGAGAAGGTCCAGGCGTCGATGCCACCACCGCGGGCCGAGTCGAGCACGGCCTCGGCGGTGTTGCCCGCAGCGATGACCTGCTGGAGCGCGGGCGCGGAGTCCACCGGGTTGATGTGGACGCCCCCGCCGCGCGCGCCCCTGTAGCCGTAGATGTCGTTGCCGCGCAGGTCCACGTGCTCGAGCGCGGCGCCCTCGGTCAGGTACAGCCCCCCGCCAAAGGCGTAGCCGCTGTGGGAGGGGAGGGTCACCTCGGCGCGAAGGGTGTTGGCGTGGGCCGTGAGGTGGGTGACCGTGGCGCCCGGATCGTCGACGTGCGCCGTGCCGTAGACGTAGCTGGCGGTCTGCGAGGTGGTGGTCAGGTCGTTGTCGCTGAGATCCAGCGCAGCCCAGGTGCTCTCGAGCTCGGTCTCGGACCAGCCCACCAGCGAGAGCACCCCGTACGAAGTGGCCGACTCGGGGGAGCTGAGGCTCACGCTGCAGCCCGTCACGCTCAGCCCGCTGACCGTGGCGGCGGCGCCGGACACGCGGGCGAACCACCCTTGCTGCTGCGCCGACTCGGTGCAGGCCAGACCGAGGTGGCTGTCGGTCATCGACAGGTCGCTGCCCGTCAGCGCGCCACCGTCGAGGAACAGCACGCCTCCCGTCGCGTAGCAGGAGCTGGGCTCGCCGACGCTGCTGACATCGAATTCACTCACCTCGAGACCCATGAGGTCGAGATCCGACTCGGTGGAGTAGATCAAGCCCCCTTCCGTGCCGAGGGAGCCTTCGGCTGAGCCCTGCTCGTAGGTGATCGTCACGTCCGAGACGGAGATCTCCACCAGCGACAAGGTCGCTGAGCTGGCACGCACGAGCAGGCCCCGGAGGTCGCCCCCGTCGCGGAGCACCGCGCTGTGCCCGGTGAACACCAGGTCTTCGAGATGTGCCTCGCTCCCGGCCAGCCTCAGCAGGCCCCCTTCGATGGGGTCTCCCTGGGTCACCTCGGCTCGATCGATGCCGGTCACCGTGAACCCTCGGAGCGTCAGGGCCCCGACCTGTGAGTCATCGACCACCCCCTCGTCGTCCAGGTTGTCCACGGTGAGCAGGGGCAGCTCGCCGGCCAGGTCGAGGGTGGTCTCGGCCGGGCCCGCACGGCCCGTGATCGTCAGGGTCCGGCCAGTCAGGTCGAGGCGCTCGGCGTAGGTGCCCGGCTCCACACAGATCTCGGAGCCCTGTCCGACAGCGTCGACGGCATCCTGCAGCGTGGCGTAGGTGGAGGGCACGGTGTGCCGGTCGATGCTGCCGTCGCAGTCATTGTCCACGCCGTCGCAGCCGACCTCGTCCGCATCTGGGTGCACGGCGGGGTCGGTGTCGTCGCAGTCGGTCTCCTGGTCGAAGCCGTCGCCGTCGGCATCGAGCGGCCCCGCGGTACCGCCCGTGTCGTCCGCTGAGGCCGTGTCAGCGGTGTCCGATGGCTCCGGGGACTCTGGGACGGCGCCCCCTCCACCCTGCTCCTTGTCCCCGCAGGCCACGAGGGCGAGGCAGAACAACAGGGGTCTCGGGCGCACGGGAATCCTCCTCGAGGCCCAGAGTAGTCTCAGCCACCGCCGCCGCGGGCGCTACCCGGCGGTCCGCTCCAGGCACACCACCTCAGTCGGGGACGCGGTCCTGGTAGACCGCGGCTCGCTCCTCAAGCCACGCGTACAGATACTCTTTCTCTTCTTCGTAGTCGGTCCAGTCGTTGTACGAGTTGCGAGAACCCGCCCAGCCCGAGTAGCTGCGGTAGGCATCGCCCCAGCGATCCCAGTCCCGGGCCGCGGCCTCGTCGATCTCCTCGTAGTAGCCATCGACCTGGGCCAGCATCCATACCAACTCAAAGGGGCCGTCTGTGCGCATGGATCTGAAGCGATCCCAGAGAGCCTCTTCACTCGAAGACACGCCCTGGATGGCCTTGAAAACCCGATTTGTGCTCTCGTACTCGTTGATGTCGTCGACGTCGATGCGCAGGGTGTACCAGTTCTGCCCCCAGGCGTGGTTGAAGTCCCAGGGCACGTACCGCCACGTGTCTTCGCTTGGGTCATGGTACAGGTAGCTGTTCTTTCCGGCCGAGTCTTCGCTGAGCGAGTAGGAGACCAGGAGGAACCAGTCCATCCACTCCTCGAGGCTGAAGTGGTCGCTCGCGTTGGCCACGAGCTGGGCATCCGAGCTTCCGCCCGTGAAGGCGACCAGCTCCTCCAGATCGCTGAAGTCGGTCGATGGCTCGCCTTCCTTCTTTTCGTAGCCCGACGAGAGCGAGCTCTTCGCGTTGCCCGAGGTATCGGTGAGGTAGAAGTTGGCGTTGTGGTTGACCGCCTTGTACAGGTTGCCCGAGCTGTCGAAGCCCATGTGACGGATGAACTCGTTGTCCGGGCGGTCCAGTCCGATGAACAGGCCGTTGTAGAC
>JAERSX010000321.1 GCA_016845285.1 Deltaproteobacteria bacterium
GGGCCATTCAGGACAGGGTGTGTGCTGCGCAACAGGCACTCGAAAGCCAGGGGCTGCTGCGTCGTGCCCGAGACGATGGGCTGCAGGGCCAGCCGCAGGTAGTCGCCGGCCATGACCTCGTCGAAGACGGCTCGCTCCGACTCCTCTGCCACCTTCACCTGCGCGAGGATGTGTTCCTTCCAGTCCCGGCGCACCCGCAGGGTCTCGCTCACGACCCTCACGAGCTCGCTCGCTTCGAATGGCTTGGACACCACTCGAGCCACCTCGCCTCGGTTGACCGCCTCGATGACCAGCGGCAGATCGAGCCGTGCGGTCACCAGCACACGC
This sequence comes from Deltaproteobacteria bacterium, assembly GCA_016845285.1. Lineage (GTDB taxonomy): Bacteria > Myxococcota_A > UBA796 > UBA796 > UBA2385 > BH17. Next base: position 328 of record JAERSX010000321.1, read on the forward strand.
ATGCACTGGGGCTGCAGACGGCGGAGATGCTGCATCACCTCGAGGCCGTCGGTACGGGGGAGCATGTAGTCGACCAGCGCCACGTCGAATCGGGTGGTCTTCGCGAGGCGGATCGCCTCATCGCCCGAGGCTGCCTGGAACACCTCGTAGTCCGCTTCCTTGAGGATTCGCTCGATGACCCTTCGGACGAGGACATCATCGTCGACGGTAAGCACGCGGTACATGATCTCTCCCAGAGGGCGCCTCTCGGGCCCTGCTCGCTCGCGACACCGTATTCGGCCGTTGTTGCCTCCCCCTTGAGCATTACTGGCGAGATAGTCTCAGCGCGCCCACGATTCCCAGCCGAAATTCACCGCCACACCAGGAGGGCGGAATGCGTGTTTTGATCGCCGATAAGCTCGCTCCGAGCGCGACCGAGGGCCTCGAGCTCGCCGGGTGTGCTGTCACCATGGAACCCGACCTGAACGGATCCGACCTGACTGCGGCCCTGTCACGGATCCAACCAGAGGTCCTGGTCGTGCGGTCCACCAAGGTCCAGGCCGAGCACCTGGCTGCCGGCTCGACCCTGAGCTTGGTGATCCGGGCCGGTGCTGGCGTCAACACCATCGACCTCAACGGCGCATCGGCGCGTGGGATCTACGTCGCGAACTGCCCTGGGAAGAACGCCATCGCCGTGGCTGAGCTCACCATCGGCCACCTCATCAACCTCGACCGCCGCATCGCTGACAATGTCGCCGACCTGCGGGCCGGAGTGTGGGCGAAGAAGGAGTACGGCAAGGCGCGGGGACTGCACGGGCTCACCCTGGCTGTGCTGGGCTGCGGCTCCATCGGCCAGCACGTGATCCGACGCGCCCAAGCCCTGGGCCTCGAGGTCCGTGCCTGGAGCCGCTCGCTGACGCCTGAGAGAGCGCAGGCTCTGGGCGTCACCTTCGCCGCCACGCCACTGGACGCCTGTCGCGGCGCCAACGCGCTGACCGTCCACCTGGCCAAGAACGCAGAGACCGCCGGAATCGTGGACCGCACCTTGCTGGATGCGCTGGCGCCCGGCGCCTACTTCGTGAACACCTCGCGGGGCGAGCTGGTCGACGAGGCCGCGCTGCTCGATGCCGTGCGCACCCGCGGACTGCGCGCCGGGCTCGACGTCTTCGCCCAGGAGCCCAAGGCGTCGGATCGAGACTACCCCCATGCCATCGGCAAGGAGGCCGGCATCTACGGCACCCACCACATCGGCGCCTCCACCCAACAGGCCACCGACGCGGTGGCCGCCGAGGTCGTCCGGATCGTGGAGGAATACGTCCGCACCGGGCGGGTGTCCAGCTGCGTCAACCTCGCCGAGCACAGCCCAGCCACCCACGTGCTGGTGGTGCGACACGCCGACCGCGTGGGTGTTCTCGCAGGTGTGCTCGACGCCCTGCGCGAGGACGCCGTCAACGTCCAGGAGATGGAGAACATCATCTTCCGGGGCGCCGAGGCCGCCTGTGCCCGGATCCAGGTCGACCGGCCACCGAGCGCCGCGACCCTGTCCCGCATCGATGCCCACCCCGACACCTTCGCCACCTCGCTCGTCAAGCTCTGATCGAGCCGGAGTCCTCCATGGCACGCGCCCACAATTTCTCCGCAGGTCCCGCGGCTCTCCCCACCACCGTCGTCGCCGAGCTCGGCGATGCGCTGCTCGAATTCGGTGGCATGGGCGCCGGCATCATGGAGATCTCCCACCGCTCCGCCGCCTTCGACGCCGTGATCAACGGTGCCATCGACCGGCTGCGGCGGCTCCTGGGTGTGCCCGACGACTACGCGGTGCTGCTGCTGCAGGGTGGCGCCAGCCAACAGTTCACCCAGGTCCCCCTCAACCTCCTCGCCCCCGGGCAAGCCGCCGACTACCTCGACACCGGCACCTGGGGCAGCAAGGCGGTCAAGGAGGCCGCCCGCCAGGGCGACGGACGCAACGTCTGGTCGGGCAAGGAGGAGGCCTACCGCCGGGTGCCAGGAAGCGACGACTTCGCCGTACGCGACGAGGCTGTGTACCTCCACTACACCTCGAACAACACCATCTACGGCACGCAGTACGCCGCTCCCCCCGACAGCGCCGGCAAGCCCCTGGTGGCCGACCTGTCGAGCGACATCGCCAGCGGGCCCATCGACGTGGGCGCCCACGCGGTGATCTACGCCGGAGCCCAGAAGAACCTCGGTCCCAGCGGGGTCACCGCGGTGATCCTGTCGCCGTGGGCGCTGGCCCGCAGCCGCGAGGTGGCCGGCCTCCGTCCCGGCGGCCTGCCCAGCGTGCTCGACTACGGGCTGTACGCCGACAAGGCCTCGATGTTCAACACGCCCAACACCTGGGGCATCTACGTGCTCGAGCGCGTGCTGGCCTGGGTCGAGGAGCAGGGAGGCGTGACCGCCATGGCGACCCGCAACGCCGACAAGGCGCAGGCCCTCTACACCGAGCTCGACCGCACGGACTTCTGGCGTCCCCACGCCGTGGCCGACAGCCGGTCGCAGATGAACGTGACCTGGCGCCTGCCCAGCACCGAGCTCGAGGCCCGCTTCGTGGCCGAGGCCGACGCCGCTGGGCTCCGGGCACTCAAGGGCCACCGCAGCGTGGGCGGGATCCGCGCCAGCCTCTACAACGCCGTGTCCATCGAGTCCGTCGAGGCGCTCGTGGCCTTCATGCAGGACTTCGAGTCTAGGGCCGGTTGAGCACCGAGGTGAGGTAGAGGACGACCGCCCGCGGTGTGAACGGCACGGTCCGGGCGCCGAACCAGTTCATGAGACCGTGGATGGACACCGTCTTGCCGGCGTTCATGGCGGCGTAGGCATGGGCCGCCACCTCTGAGGCAGAGGCCGGGGTCATCTTCGTGAACAGCTTGTTCTTGTCGTTCCCCGCGACCGCTCCGAACCCCGTGGCCGTGGCGCCGGGACAGTGGGCCGTGACCGTGACACCCGTGCCCTTCAGCTCATGGGCGAGTCCCTCGCTGAACGACAGCACGTAGGCCTTGGTGGCGTAGTAGGTCGACATGTAGGGCCCAGGCTGAAAGCCCGCCGTGGACGCGATGTTGAGGACGCGGCCGCGCTTGCGGGCCACCATGCCCGGCAGGAACAGCCGGGTGAGCGCCGTCAGTGCCGTGACGTTGACCTGCACCTGGCCCACCTCGCCCTCGACGGGCAGCTCCCAGAAGGGGCCGGTGCTGCCGAAGCCGGCGTTGTTGATCAGCACGTCGATCTCCAGCTCGCCCAGGGCCGCTGCGAGCTCGCCAGGGGCCGCCGGGTCGGCGAGATCGGCGGTCTCCACCCGTACCTCGACCCCATGTGCTCCTCGCAGCTCCTCGGCCAGGGCCTCGAGTGCTTGCGCCGAGCGTGCCACCAGCACCAGGTTCGACCCGTCGGCCGCCAGCAGCTTGGCCAGCTCCAGGCCGATCCCCCGCGATGCACCCGTGATCAACGCGGTCCGGGCCATGCCACACCTCCCGGCCCGACCCTAACCGTCCACCTTGACGAAAAGAGGGCCCCCGACCTTGGTCGGGGGCCCGGAAAAGTGTCTCCGCCGAGCGTTTGCGTGCCAGCGAAGCCGGGGGGAGGTCGGCCTGCTCGACGGAGACAGAAAACGGGTTCTTCTCTGATACGGGTGGCCACGGGGGACGGATCACCCCATGACGCTCGCCCTCCTCGGGACGGTCGTGAGACAGGGACCCCGGCTGGGGTCGTGGAACGCTCAGCCCTCGGTCGGCTCTTCAGCCAGAGGGGTGGAGGTCTGGTCGGGTGAGAGGACCCGCTCGAGCATGGGCGGAGGCTGCGACTCGCCGGCCAGATCGTGCTCCACCTCGAAGACCGAGGGGTTCAACAGCCCCAGGGCCACTGAGAGCACGAGTGGGTCGACGCGCAGCTTCACCGATTCTCCAAGAGGGGTCTTTCCCCAGGGCGAGGCTCCTTGCCTGCCCTCATGTACTTCGACACCTCAGACGCAGAGTCGAGCAAAAACACGTGCAACGAAGTGTCATCGAGCTCAGGGATCAGGAGGCTTTTTTGCGCCTTAGTTGGCGTTCCATCCTGGGTATGGCCGAGCCTGCTTGACGAACACCTGAGGCTCGTCGGCACCCTCGGGGGTATCGAATTTGAACTCCACGTCCATGGCGTAGAAGCCCTCTCCCCCGTAGACCTCGAAGAAGTAGTCGTGGAGTGCGTCGAGGGCCAAGCCCAGCTCGTAGACCTGGTTGTGGCTCAGCACCGTCTCGTCCTCGTCGACGAGGCTCGAGTGCCCCAGGTAGACGACGGGCTGCCCGGCCTGCTCCCAGTAGTGCAGGTAGATGTCGGTGGTGACGCCCTCTTCGGGGAAGACCACGCTCTCCTCGCCCAACTGCACGTTGACGTAGAAGGCGGGCTCGAGGCCGGCGAGGTCGTAGATGTTGCCGGTGACGGCCACGCCATTCGCCTGCTCGTCGGGGAAGCCCCGGTGGCACAGCAGCGCCATGCCGATGTCGAGATGGTTGATGCTGTAGTACTCGCGCTCGTCGAAGGCGCGGTAGCTCCACACGCTCGCCCAGGTCTCCTTGACGGCCTCGTCGATGGGCCGGTCGTCGTCGTTGGGGTCACCGGTGTTGGAGTCGTACAGACCCGCACCGTTGAAGCCGCTCACGTCCTCGGCGTTGGTGCTGCTGCGGAAGCGGAAGCGGGTGCTCGGGTAGAGCCCGCTGTCGTAGCCGTCCTGGATCTGGGTCGTGAGCATCTCGATGAGCTCAGGGTCGACCTCGGCCTCCTCGATCATGTCGCGCAGCTCTTCGAGCTTCTCCGAGCGAACCTGGGCGCTCTCCTGGAACTCGGCGTCCTCGAGCATGGCCTCCGCCACCTCCCAGAGCCCGTTGTCCTCCATGTGCTTGTTGTACCAATAGGTCGGCACACAGAAGGCCTCGGGGTGCGGCAGCGCGTCGCCGATCTGGGCCAGGCCACCGTAGTGGGTGGCCTTGCCGCCACAGGTGGGGATGCGCGCCTGGATGGCGTCTGCGAGATCCACGCTGGTGTCGATGATGTCCTCTTCGAGGATGAGCTCCTTGGTCTCGGTGTCGAGGGGCTCGACCTCGATGGGGTCGGGCCTGTTGTCCTCCCACCACTGATCGGCCTCCTCCTTGGTCACCTCGCGGATCGACCAGTCCAGGGCCTCGACGGTGAGCTCGACCCAGAGCCCGTCGAGCGCGGTGAGGGTGGGATCTTCGAATCCATCCCGGAGCGCCATGTTCGGCGTGCCGCGGTTCTGCGACAGCACATTGATGTGGCTCAGCGGCGTCTGGAACTCAGAGGTGATGATGCCGGAGACCACGCCGATGTCGTTGGGCACCGCGTCGAGGACCACGATCTCTCGGAAGTTGACCGCGGCCTCCTCGAGCTCGTCGGCCTCGTAGAAGGCGAGCTGGCCCATGGAGGTGCCGAGGTTGAGCGGCTGGTAGGTGATGCCCGCGAAGAGCTCGTCGGTGGTGATGATCTTGACGTCGTCGCTGAGGTTCTCGGCCTCGGTCTCGATGGCCACCGAGGTGGGGTGGAAGTAGAGCTCGGGACCGAACCAGGCGTTGTCGACAATGGCCATGTAGGCGGTCTCGATCATCTCGGCGGACGCGGTGTCGTAGGGCGACAGCTCGTAGGCCCAGACGCCTGGCTCTTCGTAGTAGGTGATGGCGCCCAGGATGAAGCGTCGGTCGGGGCTCGTGTACTCGGTGGAGTTGAACGTCGCGAGCTCGGAGACGTAGGGCAGGCCGTCACCCGACAGGTTGTTGAACGCGAACTCCCAGTGGATGGGGTACAGCTCGGAGTTCTGGAAGTAGAGCGCGTCCTCGTCGACACGATCGATGACGGTCTTGACCGACTTGGCGCCCGGGATCGAGGCGTCCAGCGGATCGCTGCTGAGCGCGTCGAAGTCTGCCTGGCAGCCGAGCTGTTGGCTGTAGTCGGGCTCGGTGCCCTCGGGGATCACACACTCCCACTCCGTGCCGGCGCTGTCGTCGCCTCCCGGCGTGGTGGGCACGGGGTCTGGCTTGCAGGACACCAGGGCCAGGGCCCCAGCGATGATGGTCCACATGGGGGTCCTCATTGGGCTCCCTCCTCGGCGCCTACGATAGCGCCTACTCGTCGAGTTCGTAGGCGGTCTCTCCGCCCCGGCGCGTCATCTCGATGACATACATGCGGCCATTCTCTCGGTTCATGACCATGAGCTGGTCCTTCTCCCAGCCGCCCACGCCCTTGCCCCAGCGAATGTTGGGGATCCAGTAGGCGGGCATCTCCACGGCCACCTCAGGCTCGGAGCCGTCGGCGGGCATGACCCAGATCTTCCCGGTGACGTACTCGGTGACGTAGACGTTCTCGCACTCGTCCACGTTGATGCCGTCGAGACCGCCTTCATCCGACCAGTTCTCGCCGAAGGGCTGGCAGTAGATCTCGCCATAGGCCTCGACGCACTCGCCCGCCCAGGGCGAGGCCGGGTAGCTCGAGGTGCAGGCATCACCCTCGTCGGAGCTGCCACAGGTGCCCTTCAGGCCCCTGTAGTACTCGTTCTCGGTGATGCAGACGGTGACGTCTTCCCAGGAGTTGACGCAGTAGCCGTTGCTGCCCCCGACGCGGCAATTGTCCCAGGTGCTCGAGCCCTCGCAGCTCTCCATGCGCTCGGCGTCGAGGGCCGGGCAGATGAGCTGGTCGACGGCATCGTAGGTGCACATGCTGTCGATCTCGGTGCCCTCGACATCGGTGGCCACGCAGGCGTCGCCAGCCGACGCGGCGGCGCAGCTGTCGGTCTCGGGCTCCCACAGACAGCTCAGCGTCTCCTCACCCGCATCGGCACAGCGGCCATACCCGCCCCCGATCATGGTGCAGACCTCGTCTTCCACGAGGTCTTCGCAGGGCTCGGGCCACTCGAGGTCGATGCCTGGCAGGGCCGCGAAGAGCTCGGTGGTCCACTCCCCCTTGGCCCGACTGATGGCGTGGACCGTGCCGCCGCCGAAGGAGTTGACGTACAGGGTGTTCCAGTCGGTGCTGAAGCGAAGACCGTTGGGGTTGACGAGATCCTCGGCGATGACCTCGTAGTCGCCGGTGGACGGGTCCACCATGCGCACCCGACCGGCGTCGTGCTCGGCCACGAAGACCATGCCGTCGGCATCCACCTCGACCCCGTTGGGGTAGCTGAGCCCGCTCAGCAGGGTGTCTGTGGCGCCCTCAGGTGTGATGCGCATCAGCGTGCCGCGGCCCACGTTGGCGATGACCACATCGCCATCGGGCAGGTAGCGGGTGCCGGCGGTGTAGCCGACGTTGGCGGCGAGCACCTGTGTGTCGCCTTCGATGTCCTCGGCGAGCAGGTTGCCGTTCGAGTCCACGCTGACCGCGTTGCCCTCGAGATCGAAGGCGAAGTCCTCGGACCCGGTGAAGCCGCTGATGGAGTCGTACTCCAGGGGGAAGTCCGGCAGCACGGAGCAGTCGGCCGGCTCGTAGTCGTCGCCGTCGTCGCCGCCCTCGTCGCCGCCCTCGTCGCCGCCCTCGTCGCCGCCCTCGTCGCCAGAGCCGCCACCACCGCTACCACCGTCGTCACCGGCGCCGCCGACATCACCGCCGCTGCCGTCATCGAGGGCCGCGGTGGGGCTGCCACAGGCGCACAGCGCCAGCAAGGAGAGAACCGGAAGGCGCATGACTACTCGCAGATCTGCATCTCGAGGTTGCAGGTCTGACCCTCGGGGCAGTCCGCATCGCTCGTGCACGGGGTGAAGCCGTCGACATCGACGTTCATGGTGGTGGGCGCTTCGACGACGAGGTCGAGGCAGCCAGCGTCGACGGTGTGCTGGTCGGCGGTACGTCGAGCCAGCGAGCCACTGGGGAAGCCGCTCACGCCCGAGTCGAAGAGGGCGGCGACCACGCTGGCGGGCACCGTACCCTCACCGTCGTCTTCCATGATGCACTGCACGGTGACCGGCGAGGTGCCGTGCTGGTCGATGTTCAGGGTGAGCTTCACCGTGGTGCGCGCATCGGCCGCCGCGGCGTCCCAGGTGACCAGGAGATCCTGGTCATCGAAGACGATCCACTCCTCCTCACCCGGGGTCAGGGGGATGCCCCCGACACCGTGGAGGTCGAAGCCGCCGGCCCATCCGCTGTCGTCCTGGGTGCGGACCTCGATGAGGTCACCGTCTTCGAAGGCCGGGTGGGGGAGCTGGGTGTCGAAGTAGGTGGCACCTGGCTGCACCGGCTCCATGATCACCTGCTGGACCAGCCCAGCCGCCTCGACCACGCCGAGGTCCTGGTTGGCGGGGTACTCGATGCACTCGCCGTCGAAGTCGCAGGTCCAGCCGGCGTCGCAGGGCGGATCGCAGTGGGGGTTGTTCCGCTTCAGCAGCCGGCACTCGCCCTCTGCGGTGGTCTCTTCGAGGATGCTGATGGGCACCACGCCGTCTGCGACGCTGCCCTGGACGATGCTGTACTCGTCGTAGACCGAGACCTGGAAGCCGCCCAGGCGGTCGGCGAGGTCGCAGTCGCCGGCCAGCTCGACGGTGGCTGGGTCTCCCGTGGGATCGGCGAAGCCATCATCGCCGCCGGAGTCGGTGCCGCCGTCGTCACCAGATCCCGTGCCATCGCCCGTGGCGCCGCCCGTGTCGTCCTTGTCGCCGCAAGAGACCACGAGCAGGCCAAAGAGTCCAAGAAGTCCAAGAAGTCCGAAGTCGCCGCTGCTGCGGCCCGAACGGGGGGTCATCTGCATGCCCACCTCCCACGGAGAGAGTTGCACATCCGCGCGTCCCTTGGGCCATCTTGACAGCGCTTTGATGGGTCTGCCGAGCATCGGAGCTCACACGGGCACCAACCACACGCGTCTGCGGACTCCACCTCGGCCCGCCGACCCCCACGTACAGCGCACGACGACCACCGCTGGACCCTCCCGAGGTCATCGCGGCTCAGGCCCAGCTGCAACGCCGAGACCCGGCCACAGCTC
>JAERSX010000322.1 GCA_016845285.1 Deltaproteobacteria bacterium
GGTGATGCTCAACACCGCAGCGCTGCAAGCGCTGGGCTACCTCGACTAGTCCCAGCGTTCCGACGAATTTCCTTGCGCATGTATTGGCGCCTGTGGCAGCTCATGTGCGCTACCTTGGGGGTGTGTGGTCCCATCCTCCAACCACAGATGACGCCGTGGACAAGCCACGGGTCGCTGGCCTGTCGTCTTCGGTATGGACCGATCTGCGCTTCTCGCTGGTGTACGTCCCCATCTGCCTCTCGCCCATGGCCATCGTCCTGCTCTTCGACACGGAGGGTGTGCGCTTCCTCGTGGAGGTGGTGTCGCTGCAGTCGGTGTTGATGTTGATGTTGACCTACCAGCTCTACGCCAAGTCTCTGGACGCCGAGGCTCGACGTCGGGAGCTCGCCGCCCTCGTGCGCATCGACGCCCTGACCGGAGCGGGCAATCGCCGGGCGCTCTGGGACACCGTGCCTCGCGAGGTGGCCCGTGCGCGACGTCAGGGCACCCCGGTCTGCCTCCTCCTCATCGACCTGGATCGCTTCAAGGACGTCAACGACTCCCTCGGTCACGCCGCGGGAGATCGCCTCCTCCAGGCGTTCGCAGAGGTGGTCCGTGAGCACACGCGTGTCTCCGACGACCAGCTCTTCCGCATCGGTGGGGACGAGTTCGTGGTGCTGCTCCCGGGCATCGGCTGCACCCACGCTGCCGAGGTCGCCGATCGCTTGCATCGGACCTTCGCGATCTACGGGCCGAGCGTGGTCGTGGGCGCCGAGGCGGGCTGCTCGGTCGGGGTGGCCGAGCTCGGCCTCGATGAGGAGCCGGATCGTTGGATCCATCGGGCCGACCGCGCCATGTACCAGGCCAAGTCCGACGGTGGGGGCGTGATCCTGGCCGGTGAGTTGGGCGCCACGCTGGAGTCGTCGGTCATCCGTGCCGTGCTGCACACCCCTGCCGTCAAGAGCTGAGCTGCTTCTCAAATCAGGTGGGGTCGGGTAGTCGGGGATATGCCGATTCGCAGCCTCCATCGCCATGTCATCGACACGGGCACTCGCGTGCTTCAGGGCGGGGGCGCCGGGCTGCGCATCGAAGAGGTCCGCCTCGAGCACCGCTCGGATCGTCGCCGCTTCATCGACGTGCAGGGTGCGCTGTACGCCCAAGACCCTCACTTCGTGGCCCCCCTTCGCCGCGATCAGCACTGGCTGCTCAACCCGGGTCGATCGCCCGTCCACTACGACCTCGAGGTGAGCGCGCTCGTCGCCACTCGACGAGGTCGACCCGTGGGTCGGCTGACGGCCCACCGCAACCGTGCCTACGATCGAGTGCACGGCTCGGGCGTCGGCTGGTTCGGGTTCTTCGAGTCCGTCGACGACATCGAGGTGGCCGAGGCTCTCATCGAGTCGGGTTCGAGCTGGCTCCGGCGGCGAAAGGTGCGCCAGATCCTGGGTCCGGCCAACTTCACCACGCAGAGAGAGGCGGGGGTGCTCGTCGATCACCAGGGCCCGTCTGCCGGTGCCGCTGCGGTCTACAACCCGCCCTACCACCTGGCCCTGCTCTCTCGTCTGGGCTTTCAGGCCGCCCAGGACCGCCTGTCCTGGAGCTGGGATCTGGACGCGGCCATGGCGTGTCCGACGCTCGCCCGGCTCGCGGCTGAGGCGGAGCGCTCACGAGACCAGGGCGGCATCCGTGTGCGTCCGGTGGACATGCGGCATCTCGAGCAGGACCTCGGGCCCTGGCACGCAATCGTGAACGCTGCGGCCTACGACACCTGGGGCGTTCCCCCCATGTCACGTCAGGAGTTCGACTGCCTGGCCTTCGATGTGGCTCGGGTGGCCCGAGAGGGCCTGGTGCTCTTCGCCGAGGTGGACGGCCGCCCCGTGGGCTACGCGTTGACCGTACCCGACGTGGGGTCCTTGCTGCCCAAGGACGGCCGCTTGCTGCCCTTCGGCTGGTACCGCTTGCTGACCCAGCGTTGTGCGGTCACTCGCGGCCGCCTCCTTCGCCTCGAGGTGCTTCCGGGATTCCGAGATCGTGGCATCGAGACCCAGCTGCTGGTCGAGACGGCGCGCCGCGCCCACGCGGCCGGACTCCGCCAGGTCGAGGTCGGTGGCATCTGGGAGAGCCAGCACTCACTGGGCCAGGCGATGCGGCAGCTGGGGGCCAGCTTGTGTCGTCGGCATCGGCTCCTCAAGGTGGACCTGGGGGTGGCCTGAGCGGCCTCGGGGTCGTTCAGGCGCACAAACCCTAAAGTGATTTCGAGCAAGGACCTTGACAAGCATGGGGCAACGAGCGACGCTCGACGTCGCTGCGCGGAAGGTCCACATGTTTCAGCCCCCCCTTGGCAAGCCCTGGTTGCTCTACGGCATCCTCGGCTCCTCTCTCCTGCTCAACCTCGTGATGGTCTTCGACCGCGACGATGCGTCCTCGACTGACGAGGCTCCCGTGCTGGCCGAGGCCACCGCTGACGGCGAGGAGGTCGTGTTCGCCGAGGCGAATACAGGCGAGCTGGAGGTCAGCGCGGCCACGGCCGTCGCACCGGGCGGCACCCAGGCCACGCCGGAGACCCTCACCGCAGAGGCCACGCCGGCCGCTCCGGTGGTGCTGCCTGACACCGAGGTCGGGGTGTCCATGGCGGGCTGGCAGGTTGTCGACGCCTCTCTCGAGCGCAACCTGGCCGCCACCTTCAAGGGCGCCGTCGGCGAGAAGGGCAGCGCGCTGTCCCAGGTCTACGCCCGCCTCTTCGTGTGGGATCTCGACCTGCGCCGCGACCTGCAGCCGGGCGATCGGGTCCAGGCCGCCTGGCGGGTCACAGCCCAGGGCAAGGTCGAGGTGGGCGCCGCCCGCCTCCACTCCCAGAAGCACGGCCGCACCTACACCGCATACCGGTGGCATGCGCCCGAGGATGCCTTCGCCAGCTACTGGGCCGACGACGGCACCGAGGTGCCCTACCGCCTCGTGAACAGCCCATTGCGCGACTACGAGCAGATCACCAGCCTGCTCAAGGACCGGCCCACCCACGAGGGCATGGACTTCAAGACGCCGGTCGGCACGCCCATCCACACCCCCTTCGGCGGGGTCGTGACCCGCGTGAACTGGAACTGGGGCGCCAACGGAAACTGCGTCGAGGTCAAGTACGCCGATGGCTCTGTGGCCAAGTACCTGCACCTGTCGGACAACACGGTCAGCGCGGGCCAGTCGGTGGCCTCGGGCGATCTCCTGGGCAAGACCGGCAACACTGGGCGTTCGACGGCACCCCACCTGCACTACCAGATCGAGAAGAACGGCAAGGTGCTCGATCCTCTCGAGGTTCACGGTGCGGAGCGGCGTCGCCTGGCCGGTGCCGCCCTGACCACCTTCGTGTCCGAGGCCGCCCGTCTCGACGCGCTCCTCGACGGGGCCCTGGCCATGCGCTGAGGGGCCGCACGCCCGCTCGTCGGGCGCTCAGTCCACTCGGTACAACACCGCGACGTCGTCCAGCAGGGCCCCCACCCGGGTCACCGTGTGCCCCTGCTCTGCTGCCGCCAGGTTCAGCTTCTGGGCGGACGGACGCAGGTTGTAGACCATGGGTGCGCTCGCTTCCAGGGTGAGCAGATGGCCACCGGCGGCGTGGTCGAGGAGCCCTGGTAGGGCTGCCCCTCGCTCGCTGGCCACGGCGGCCCAGGCGTGATCGATCTCTACGTCGGGCGCGATCAGCTCGAGCATGCCGTAGCTCTCGTAGTCTGCGACGGTCACGCGCTCGACCCCGTGTTCCTCGAGCAGCGCCCCGATGGCAGCCTGGCCCGATGCTGTGAAGGTGGGCACCGAGATGGAGCGGACCACACCGTCGGTGCGCAGGAGCCAGGCTGTCCCTGCGGCCATCCACGGCAAGGCGAGGAGCACGCCGTTGCGCAGGCGCCGGAGGCTCCGGCGGGGTGCGGTGAGGCCTGCGGCCTGATCGAGGGCCAGGCCGGCCAGCACGGCGGCCGTCGGCGTGGCCACGGCCAGGTGGTGCAGGTCGCGGGCCACCAGCCAGATGAGCCCGACCTGCAGCAGCAGGAAGACGGTGGTGAACCGAAGGAGTGCCTCGTGGGGGGTCGGATGGCGAGTGCGCCAGCCCAGGCCCACGCCGAGCACCACGACGCCCCAGCCCACGATGCGCCATGGCGACCAGCCCGGTGCGCCGGTGGCGTCGTAAGCGAGCTCGAGGAAGCCCAGCGGGTTGCCGAGCCACAGCCCCAGGTTGGTGAGCGTCTCCCGCGCAGGCGCCTTGCCGCCCTCCAAGGCGGTGAAGACCCGCTGCAGCTGGAGGTCGGGAAAGTCGTGACTGCGCAGATGGCCCTCGGTGGGGACGGCGAGGGCATGGTGGAGCCAGGTGATCCACAGGGGCGCCGTGAGGAGGACGATGGCGGCCACGGGCTGCCAGAGCCTCTTGGGCGGGGGAGGGCGCAGTCGCGGACGATCCCAGCGCGTGGCCAGGGCGGCGCCCAGGAGGGCGCTCAGTGAGAGCACGAAGGTCAGCTTGGAGAGCAGCCCGAAGCCGATGCCCACTCCCAGGGCGAGGACCCCGTGACGCCCAGCCGCCCACCGTCGACTCCAGAGCGCCCACCAGGTCAGCAGCACAGCCGCCAGCAACAACAGCTCTGTACCTCCCAGCACCTTCCGGTAGAAGACGAAGCCCCAGTCCGAGGCCAGCACCAGGGCGGCCAGCGTGGCGGCCAAGGGCGTGCCGTGGAAGAGCAGGAAGCGGTGGATCAAGATGATGAAGAGCGCTCCGAGGACCACGTGCAGGG
>JAERSX010000323.1 GCA_016845285.1 Deltaproteobacteria bacterium
CTCCGGGAGGGTGCCTCGGTCCATCACGAAGGATCTGCGGCAGCTCTCCTTCACGGAGTTCTGTCGATTCAGCCTCTCCGCCGAGCAGACCGCGGCGCTCTGTTGGCACCGCACCGCGGCGCTGTTTCTACAGCTCGACGACGCGGCCGCGGCACGCTCCAGCGCCCAGATGGCCTCGGACGAAGAGCACCACGGCCAGATCTTTCAGGCGCTGGTGGAGGCCGTGGACGACGCCGGACGGCTGCGCGAGGGCTGGGACGCGGGGCGGCTGCGCGCCCGGTTCGCCGAGGTGGGCCCGTTCTACGTGGCCCGCGCCCATCGGGCGGATGCAGACACCCACCCACTGGGCCCGGGGGGACGAGTGGTGGTCGTGTGTGCGGACCCGGGGTGTGCCCACGAGCCGGCCTGCGCGGACGCGCCGCCGGCGGCCCTTCAGACCCTGTTGGAGCGGCTCGCGCTGCCAGAGCTGCTGGCGGCCCGGGCGGCCATCAGCGACAAGCCCATCCGCACCCTGCGTGTCGCCATCAAGTCCACGTTCATGCGCGCCTACCACCGCGCCGATCCGAGCGTGACCACCAGCACGGTGTTGTTGGCCGAGCTGGTGCGGCTGCTGCAAGAGCACGGGTGCACCGACATCGCCCTGCTGGAGAGCGCGAGCATCTACGATTGGCACTACCACGGACGTGACGTGGGGGCCGTGGCCGCCTACCTGGGCCTCGAGCTTCCGGGGGTCCGGATCGTCGACGTGGAAGAAGATCTCGTCGAGCATCGGCTGCGTCGGGGGATGGCCGGAGACCAGGTGTGCGCCACCTGGCGGGACGCCGATCTGCGCATCGCCTTCGGAAAGCTCAGCACCCACCCGGTGGACCAGGTGTACCTCTCGGTGGCTCAGCTCGAGGGCCTCTGCCCCCGGGCCGACGAGAACGTCTTCCTGGATCGACGCACCCACCGGGGCCCCGCGACCATGGCGCTGTTGGGGGATTTTCCACCCCACCTGGGACTGCTCGATGCCTACGAGGACGTCCCGGATGGCCTGGGGGGCATCATCGCGTGTCCGGTCCCCCGAACCCCGCGGCGTCTCTACGGCGGACTCGACACCGTCGCCGTGGATGCGGTCGCGGCTCGGCACGTGGGGCTGTCACACCTCGAAGACCTCCCCAACCTGGAGATGGCGATGCACTGGTTCGCCGATCCGCGCTCGAACACCACGGTGGATGGGTGTGACCAGCCCATCTCGGACTTCCGTGGGGCGTGCCACAACGAGCTCAGCACCATCCTCAGCTTCCTGGCCCACCCGGTCTATGTGTTGGCCAGCGGTCGGGGCAGGCTCTTCGCGCCAGAGATGGACCATGACGCGTTCCCCGGGCGCCAGCCGACCCCGTGGGTGCTGGGGGTCGCGCAGCGGGTGGTCCGACGGCTGTTGGGCACCCGCCGGCCCCGCGCGGTTGGCTGAGGTTGGGCCTGTGCCCACGAGAGGGGGTCACGGTGCACCATCCGCCGACCTCGACCTCTTGGTAGGTTCCCGGCATGGAGCTCGGGTCCCAGGTCGGTCACTACACGCTCGCCGAGGTGCTCGGTGAGGGTGCCTTCGGTGTGGTGTACCGCGGCGTGCACCAGGCAGACGCCGATCTGCAGACCGCCATCAAGGTCATGCGGCGGCAGCTGGTCGGTGATGCGCAGTTCCTGGAGACGCTGAAGCGGGAGTGCCGGCACCTCGACCGGATGGACCACCCCGGCATCGTGCGCTTCCGTGACCTGGTCCTCTTGGACGGTGACGTCGCGGTCGTGATGGAGCTGCTCGAGGGCCGCGACCTGGGCGAGGTGCTGGTGGAGCGCGGGGCCCTGCCTCCCACAGAGGCCCACGCCACCATCGCGGGGGTGCTGGAGGCTCTGAGCTACGCCCACGGGCGCGGTGTGATGCACCGCGACCTCAAGCCGTCGAACATCTTCATGTGCGACGACGGTCGCATCAAGATCCTCGACTTCGGGCTCGCCAAGGCTGCCGGCGCGAGCCAGGCCTCGCAGACGGGCACCCTCCGGGGCACCCCCCAGTACATCGCTCCCGAGCGCTTCGGTGCGGGTGAGGACGGGCCGGGCGCCGACCTGTACGCCGTCGGACTCATCGCCTGGGAGCTGTGTGTGGGCCAGCCGGCCTGCCCGCCGGGTGACCTGTGGAAGATGATGGGCTGGCACCTGGGCGTCGGAGCTCCCGACCCCCGGACGAAGGTGCCCGGGCTGAACGCAGGTCTGGCCCAGCTCATCGTGCAGATGTGCCAGAAGGATCCGGCGGATCGTCCCGCGAGCGTCGACGAGGCGCTGGCCAGGTGGCGTGCCCTCACTGGGCTGGCGGCGGCTGGAGTCGCGCCGTCCGGCCCCACCCGGGGCCCTGCCAAGCGGCCGCCGCGCACCGTGTCGCTGGACCGGGTCCACATCGAGGGCCCGCCGGAGCCGGAGCCGGAGGTCGAGGCGCCGCCACGGCCGGCCACCCGCACCGAGCGGCCCTCCAC
>JAERSX010000324.1 GCA_016845285.1 Deltaproteobacteria bacterium
GTGCTCGAGGCACCGGGGTCGGAGGGCTGAGCACGGGGCGGCGCGCAGGGTGAGGTGAGGTTGTCTGGCGGCCTCAGTCCAGTGCTTGGGCCACGTCTGCGAGCAGGTCTTCGGTCTCCTCGCAGCCCACGCTGAGGCGCACCAGATCATCGGTGATGCCCAGGCTCACCCGCTCGGCCTCGGGCACCGTCATGTGTGAGCTCCGCGCTGGAACCACCACCAGCGACTCCACGCCACCCAAGCTGGCCGCGTAGGTGGGGAGCCGCAGCCGCGACAGGAAACGCTCTGGATCTGCGGGTCGCAGGGCGAGCATGCCGCCGAAGCCTCGGAACCAGCGCCGTGCCCGGTCGTGCCCGGGATGCTGACGGAGGCCGGGGTAGCGAACCTCTCGCACGGCTGGGTGGGCGGAGAGGAAGCGAGCCAAGCGCAGGGCGCTCTGGTTTTGACGATCGACGCGCAGCGCCAGGGTCTTGAGTCCGCGCTCGAGGAGCCATGCCGCCTGAGGATCGAGGGTGCCACCGAGGTGGTGCTGGGTCTTCCAGATACGGCCGACCAGCTCCGTGGAGCCGGCCACCGCACCTGCACAGACGTCGCTGTGGCCGCCGAGGTACTTGGTGGCGGAGTGCACCACGAGGTCGAAGCCCAGCGCGGCAGGTCGGAGGTTCACGGGACTCAGGAAGGTGTTGTCCACGACGGTGAGCAGTCCCCGGCTGCGCCCGAAGCTCAACAGCGACTCCAGATCGGCCACGTCCAGCAGCGGGTTCGAGACCGTCTCCACGTACAGCACGCGGGTCTCCGGTCGAACAGCCGCGGCCCATCCTTCAGGTGTGGTGGCGTCGATGAGCCCCACCCCGATGCCGTAGGCCGGCAGCTCCTCTCGCAGCAGCCCACTGGTACCTCCGTACAGGGTGCGGGCCGCCAGCAGGTGATCTCCGGAGCGCAGGAGCGAGAGCAGGGTGGTGCTGATGGCTGCCATGCCCGACGCGAAGGACAGGGCGGCTGCGGTGCCCTCGAGGGCGGCGAGCGCAGCGTGCAGGCTCGCGTGGGTGGGGGTGTTGGCGAGGCGGGGGTAGACGATGTCGCCGTAGCTCTTGACCTCACCCAGCTCGAAGACGGTGCTCCGATGGATGGGGCTGACCACGGCGCCAGCCGTGCGCGGTACGCCTGTGTGGAGCGCGGCGGTGGTCGGACCGCGGAGCGTGCGCGTCGGTGCGCGGAGCTCGACGACGTGGCCGTCGGGATCGACGTGGGTACCGGGTCTGGGGCCAGGCAGGGACAGGGATGGCGGGGAAGGAGCTTGTGTGTGGACCAGACACAACGACGCCTCCCCCAGGTCGAAGCGGGCAGTCTTCGCGGTGCGAGCGGCAGGCTCCCGGTCGAGGAGCTCCCGGTAGAAGGCCACGGCCGCATCGAGGGACCGGACCGGCAACGTGAAGGTGGGCTCGGACATGGCCCGAGCTTGCGCTCTGGGACATCGCGGGGTCAACGAGGGCGGATGGCTTTGCGCACATTTTTGCGACGGTTCAGCGAATTGACGCTGCCTTGGCAACGATCGCTAGATTCAAGGGTAGCTTTCGCTCGATGCCAAACTACCGTCGCACGTTCTCGTCCGCTCTGTTCTTGCCCCTCGCAGTGATGGCATGCGATGGGGGATCGTCCGAACGCAGCGCAGACGATGAGGTCCCAAGTGTGCTCGACACCTGTGAAGAGGACGCCTCGCTCTTCGAGGCCGTGACGGTGGCCGAGACCAACATCGCCACTGTCTTCGAGGTGAGCTGGCAGAGCACCGAGGCCGTTGCTGCCCGGGTGGCCTTCGCCTTCGACTCCGACGGCGCGCACGAGACGCCTGCCAGTGAGACGGGTCAGTCCGCTGCCGTCGACGTGCTGGGTGTACCCGCCTCGACCGAGGTCCGGTTCCGTGTGGTGGACGGGCAGAACCGCTGCAGCCCGGAGCAGTCGACCACGACCGGCGCCTTGTCCGAGACGCTGCCTCTCCTCTCCGTCACAGGGAGTGGCGAAGAGGACCTCGGCTATGTCTCGGTTCCGATCATCGGAGCGGAGACGTACCACCTCGCCATCATCGATGGGAAGGGACGCTACGTCTGGGCCTTCGAGCGCATCGGCATGCCCTGGCGCATGGAATTCGCTCGGGACGGCGAGAGCATCCTGGTCAACACCCAGGCGGGTACCGCCGAGGGCGCAGGCCACATCGTCCGCTACAACATGCGTGGCGAAGAGGTGGCGAGCTACTCGGCGCCCGGGATCCACACCGACTTCGTGGAGGGGCCGGACGGCACCCTGTACGCGCCGGGCTGGGACATCCGCAGCTTCCAGCACGAGGGCGTCGAGCGGAAGATCCTTGGAGACACCATCGTCGCCATCGACCCGGACACCGGCAACCATCGGGAGATCTTCAACGTCTTCGAGCACTGGTCCCCAGATCTGTCCGAAGACCTGGACCAGGGCGTGTACGCCGACGATCCTTCTGTCGAAGACTGGTCTCACATCAATGGGCTCTCGTTCGATGACACGAACGATGCCTTGCTCGTCAGCGTGGCGGGGCTCCAGGCCGTGGTCTCCCTCGATGCCAGCACCGGCGAGCTTCAGTGGGCCGTGGGGGATGTCCCTCAGTCTGTGGACTACGACCACGCCCAGATGCTGATCTCGAATCCACACAGCGTGTATCGATCTGCCGAAGACGAGCTGGTGGTCTTCAACCGCAACTCCTTCGGTGGCACGGAGTGCTCCGACGTGGTGTGGCTGGACGTAGACACAGCTGCTCAGACTGCCGAGCTGGCCGACACGTTCGTGAGTGAGGACTGCCTCAGCGTCTACTTCCTCGGCATGGCGCGCCCTGTCGCCGACGACCGGACCCTGGTGGCCTGGACCACGTCGGGGCGGGTTGATCAGGTCGACAGCGATGGTGAGCTGGTCTGGTCGGTCACCGCTGACCTCGGGGCTGGGATGGGCTACTCCGACCACCGCAGCTCGCTTTACCGCTGAGTGCGGCTCCGGTGCAGGGCGACCGACGATAGAGGTCGCTGCGCGCTGGAGGTGGCATGAGCCTGACCTGGTTGGTCGTCGGTCTGTTGGGTGGAGCTTGGGCGGCCCCCGTGGTGGGGGGCCAGGAGGAGCCCGGCTACCCCTCGGTGGTGGGCCTCGGCGTGGAGCTGGGCAGCGCGGCGCTGCACGTGTGCTCGGGCACCGTCATCACGCCTCGCATCGTGCTGTCCGCGGCTCACTGCAGCGCTGACTACGACATCGAGACGGTGGCCCAATTCGGCAAGGTCTTCGTGGGCTTCGACGAGTCCGATCCCGACGCGGTGATCGGGCTGGTCGGCGGTGCCGTCCACCCTGACTACACCCTTCGCGAGAGCCCCACCTTCTCGGTGTCCTACGACGCGGCGGTGCTGGTGTTGGAAGAGGACGCGCCGGTGGCGCCGAGCTTCGTGGACTTCTCCGAGGTCGACGACGAGGTCATCGACGAGGAGCTCCTCGCTGTTGGCTTCGGTGCCACGAACGCCAACGGGTCGGGCTCGGGCGTGCGCAGATCGGTGACCATGGTCATCGATGACTACACGGGGCAGGCCCTGGAGCTGGAACCCCTCGATGACGGGGGCAACATCTGCTCCGGTGACTCGGGCGGGCCGATGTTTCACCTGGGCGATGGCGGCACGCCGGTGCAGTGGGGCATCAACTCGTACGGCGACATCTACTGCCAGTACACGGCGGGTGCCCAGCGTCTCGACGTGGTGGCCGACTTCGTCCTCGATCAGGTCGAGGCGGAACATGGCACCCGTGATCTGTGCGTGGCGGGTGGCTGGCACGACAACGGCACCTGTGACGAGGACATCTGTCCGGACGACCCCGACTGCGTCCTCGCGAGCGACACGGGACAATTCGCTGGTGATGATGACGACGCCCGGGCCTGTGGCTGCGCCATGGTCGGCTCGACCAGCGGTGGCGCACTCGTGCTGGTGCTCGGCGTGCTCGGGCTGTTGAGGCGGCGTCGCTGAAGCCGTAGGCAGCGGGGCAGCAGGGCAGCTCGGCTAGCCGTCTGCTTCCAGTCCCAGGACGGCTTGCGCGGACACCTGGCAGGGCACCGGCATGTCCATGGCCTCGGCGGCCCGTTCGCAGCTGTCCTCCTCACAGGTGAGGTCGAAGCCCCAGGTGGCGGTGCCGGAGGTCTCGGAGGTGAAGCTGCCCGAGAAGCTCTGGGTGTAGGTCACGATGTCGCCGGCCACGTTCTGCGACTCCACGTCGTCCTCGCAGCCGAAGGCGCCCTCGTCGAGGCTGCAGCTCCAGCGTACGGTCTGGCCCCCGGCGATGACGAGATCGAGCCCGGCCTCGGTCAGCACCAGATCGTAGCTGGTGTCGGCATCCTCGGCGTTCCCGCCGTCTTCCCAGCCACAGCTGTCGACCGATGCCGAGAAGTCGGTGACCGTCCAGGTGCCCTCGACGGGGGTGGGCGGCACCGTGGCGGTGCCCGTGTCGTCCTTGTCACCGCAGGCCGTGAGCAGCAGAGCCGCTGCGAGCGGGAAGAGGGAAGAGCCACTCCTCACGAGAGCTTCTCGGCGAGGAGCGCGGCCACCAGACGAGCATCGGCCTTGCCCTGGGTGCGGCGCATCACCTGGCCCACGAAGTAGCCCTGCATGCGCTTGTTGCCGTCGCGGAAGCGCTCGGTCTGGGCCGGGCTCGCCTCGATGATCTCATCGAGCATGGCGGCAAGCGCTGCGCGGTCGTCGACGGCAGCCAGGCCGCGGGTGGCGATGATCTCCGCCGGCTCTCCTCCTTCTTCGATGAGGACGCCGAGAACCTGCTTGCCGATGCTGCCCGTGGTCTCGCCGCGGTCGACCAGGGCCACGAGCCGCCCGAAGGCGGCACCAGAGAAGGGCAGCGAGCCCACGTCTTCGGGGGAGACCTGACCGAGCAGCCCGTTGACCATCCACTTGGCCACGACGCCGGGCGCGGCATGGGCGGCGGTGGCGGCCTCGAAGAAGTCGCTCACCTCGAGCCGTCCGCTCAGCTTGTCCGCGAGGTCGGGAGGCAGCGCGTGAGTCTGGGTGTACCGCTCGTAACGAGCGGTGAGCTGTGGGCTCTGGGTGCGGGCCTCGGCGCGAACCTCGGACCCGGAGCGCTTCACCCGACGACGTCGGCTGTCGGGCGCAGCGGCCGCGGCGGGCGCATCGGGCTGAGCGGCCGCAGGCTGCGCGGTGGTGGCGGTGCGCTTCGACCAGGAGTCTCGCAGGGGCACCGCGCAGTTGAAGACGAGGGCATCGACCCCGTCCACGCTGTCACGCACGAAGTAGCCTTGGCGCTCGAACTGGTAGCGACTCTCTGGGACGTCGTCTGCGATGGAGGGCTCCACCACGGCCTGGTGCACGGTGAGCGAGCTCGGGTTGAGGGCCTCGAGGAAGTCGCGGCCACCCGTACCGGGGGCGGGCTCGGTGAACAGCCTGTCGTAGACCCGGACCTCGGCCGGAAGGCCGTGATCGGCCGAGAGCCAGTGC
>JAERSX010000325.1 GCA_016845285.1 Deltaproteobacteria bacterium
GTCCTATCCTGCGACGCCGGGTGGAGATACCTCCTGGTCGACGAGGCGGTCATGCATGGCAACCGGGTCTCTCTGGCCCACACCCTGAGCGGTCCCGAGGACGCACCACCGGTGGTCTTCATCAACGGCCTCGGCGGCTCCCAGGCTGCCTTCGCCTTGCAGCACCGCCACCTGGGCGTCGACCACCGGGTGCTCACCTTCGACCATCGTGGTCTGGGGGCCAGCCCCTTGCCTGACGAGCACGTGAGCGTGGCCACCTACGCTGCCGACCTCGTCGGGCTCCTCGACGAGCTCGACCTCGGCCGGGCCGACTTCGTCGGCTTGAGCTTCGGCGGGCGGGTGTTGATGGAGGTGCTCCTGGGGTGGCCCGAGCGAGTGGCCACCGCGACCCTGTGTTGCACCTCGGCCGGCGGCCCGGACCACGTGGCCGGCGACCCGGCGGCCTATGCGGCGCTGCAGCGGGTCGAGTCCTTGACGGAGTCGGACTGGTCCGAGGTGCTGCTGCCAGCCCTGTTCGGTGAGGCCTTCCGAGCCCGTTATCCCCGGCGCCTCCGCAGCATGGTGACCTGGCGTATGCGCCACCCCGCGCGGCCCGATGGGGTACGGCGTCAGTGGGAGGCTCTGGGGAGCTTTGACGCCAGCGAGCGCCTCGAGCAGGTGCGTACCGCCACCTTGGTGCTGCACGGCAGCGACGATCGACTCTCTCCACTGGCCAACGCCGAAGCCCTCGTCGACCTCATCCCAGGGGCGGAGCTGGCCGTGTTGGACGGTGTGGGCCACAGCCCCAACGTTGAGGATCCGCCGGGCTTCCACGCCGCGCTACGGGAGTTCTGGCGGCGGTAAACGCTCGCTCGCCGGCGCTGCCTCTTGCTGGTCAACACCTCGGAAGAGCAGCGCCTGGCCTTCTCCGGTCGTCGGCAGCCATGCCGATGCCTGTGAAGGAACCGGCCTCGCCGGCCAGGAAGACCATGTTCCTGTTTGCGTTCAAGTGGTCGAGCACGATGACGCCCGACCTGGGCCCACAGATCACCCAGGCTCCTCCCGCAGAGTCTCCTGTCTCGTCGTGGTTGGGCGAGGCGACGATCATGTCCACAGCACCGTCGGCGTTCAGCTCCCCGCTGTCTCCGAGCTGGTGTCGGAGCTCGAGACGGAAGGTTGGGGTGGACATCTGCTGTAGACGCTCGCCAGAAGCATGAGGGGTGTGCGTCTGCCCATCATGATCTCGCCATGCAGTCCTTCTATCTCTTCGTGTTTGGCTGAGCGTGCGGTAGCGGGAAGCGGAGGCCCCGTCGCTGGATTATGGAGCCAGCCACGCGAGCCGGGCGAGGTCGACGTGCCCCTGCGGACCGACATCCAGAGCGTCATGGTGATCGGCTCTGGTCCAATCGTCATCGGGCAAGCCTGCGAGTTCGATTATTCGGGCACGCAGGCCTGCAAGGCCCTTCGGAAGCTGGGCTTTCGGGTGGTGCTGCTCAACAGCAACCCCGCCACCATCATGACCGACCCCGAGGTGGCGGATGTCACCTACGTCGAGCCTCTGAGCCTCGACTTTGCGCGGCAGGTCATCGAACGGGAGCGGCCCGATGCGCTGCTCCCCACGGTGGGAGGCCAGACGGGGCTGAACCTCGCCATGCAGCTGCACGAGGCTGGCGTGCTCGCCGAGTTCGGTGTGGAGCTCATCGGTGCCCGTCCAGAGGCCATCGCCGTGGCCGAGGATCGCGAGCGCTTCAAGGCCTGCATGGAAGCCGAGGGCCTGGCCATGCCCCTGTCGGGCATCGCGACGTCCATGGACGAGGCCCTTGCCCTGCTCCCCCTCGTGGGCCTGCCCGCCATCGTTCGCCCCAGCTACACATTGGGGGGCGAGGGCGGCGGTGTCGCCTACAACAAGGACGAGTTCCGAGAGATCGTCTCCCGGGGCATCGACCTCTCGCCGGTGGGTCAGATCCTCATCGACCAGAGCATCTTGGGCTGGAAGGAGTACGAGCTCGAGGTCATGCGGGACACCGCAGACAACGTCATCATCATCTGCTCCATCGAGAACTTCGACCCCATGGGGGTACACACCGGCGACAGCATCACCGTGGCGCCGGCGCAGACCCTGACGGATCGTGAGTACCAGGAGCTGCGCGACATCTCCTTGCGCATCATCCGGGCCGTGGGGGTCGAGACCGGCGGCTCGAACATCCAGTTCGGCGTGAGCCCGGACGACGGCCGCATCGTGGTCATCGAGATGAACCCGCGGGTGAGCCGCAGCTCGGCGCTTGCCAGCAAGGCCACGGGCTTCCCCATCGCGAAGATCGCCGCCCAGCTGGCCGTGGGCCTGACCCTGGACGAGATCCCCAACGACATCACCAAGAAGACGCCGGCCAGCTTCGAGCCCACCTTGGACTACGTGGTGGTCAAGATCCCGCGCTGGAACTTCGAGAAGTTCCGCGGTGCGGACCGCACCCTCGACACACGCATGAAGGCGGTGGGCGAGGTCATGGGCTTGGGGCGCACCTTCTCCGAGGCCATGCTCAAGGCGATCTCCAGCCTCGAGGGCGGCTACCCCGACGCCTCGGGCTGGGACGAGCAGGTGCTTCGCGAGCGCCTCGCGATCCCCACGCCCGATCGCCTCTCGGCGCTCTTCGAGGCCGTGCGGCGAGGCTGGGATCCCACCGAGATCCACCGCATCACCCGCATCGACCGCTGGTTCCTCTACGAGCTTCAGCGCATCGTGGCTCTCGAGCAGCAGCTCGACGGTCGCTTCCTGTCAGCGGTCTCTGGTGCTGAGCTGCGTCGCGCCAAGCGCGCCGGAATGCCCACCGAGCATCTCGCCCGCATCCTCGGCACCAGCGAAGCCAAGGTGCTGGCCCGTCTCCGTGCCGAGGACATCAAGCCCGTCTTCAAGCGGGTCGACACCTGTGCCGCCGAGTTCGAGAGCTACACCCCATACCTCTACAGCACCTACGAGGACGAGGACGAGGCTGGGGATGCAGAGCTGGAGCGGGTGATCATCCTGGGCAACGGGCCCAACCGCATCGGCCAGGGCTTGGAGTTCGACTACTGCTGCTGCCACGCGGCCTTCGCCGTGCGAGAGGCCGGCTACTGCGCGGTGATGGTCAACTGCAATCCAGAGACCGTGTCCACCGACTACGACACCTCGGACAAGCTCTACTTCGAGCCGGTCACTGCCGAGCACGTGCAGAACGTCATCGACCGGGAGCAGCCCAAGGGCATCATCCTGCAGTTCGGCGGGCAGACACCGCTCAAGCTGAGTCATCAGATCGGCCCCATCCTGGGCACCACCGCCGACGCCATCGACCTCTGTGAAGACCGGGAGCGATTCAATCGCCTCATGTCGGCCCTCCAGGTGCGCCAGCCCGAGGGCGCCATGGCCCGCACGAGGTCGGAGGCCATCGCCGCCGCTGCGCGCATCGGCTTCCCTTGCCTCGTGCGGCCCAGCTACGTGCTCGGCGGCCGAGCCATGGCCATCTGCTACGACGACGTTGACTTCCAGGCGGCCCTGGAGGAAGCCCTCGACGTGTCCCCCTCGCACCCCGTGCTCCTCGACCGCTTCCTCGAAGGCGCCGTGGAGTATGACGTCGACGCCCTGTGCGACGGGAAGAACGTCCATGTGGCCGGCATCATGGAGCACATCGAGGAGGCTGGGGTCCACTCGGGTGACTCGGCCTGTGTCATGCCCGCTGAGCTGCTTCGGCCCGAGGTCGAAGACGAGATGATCGCCGCCACCACGCGCATCGGCGAGCGCCTCGGTGTGGTGGGGCTGATGAACGTGCAGTGGGCCGTCAAGGACGACGTGCTCTTCGTCATCGAGGTCAACCCACGTGCCTCGCGAACCGTGCCGTATGTGTCGAAGGCCACCGGCATGTCCCTGGCCCGCCTGGCGACTCGTCTCTGCCTCGGCGCGTCCCTCGACGAGCTGGGCCCCCTTCCCAGCGTTCGACGGGCCGACCCAGACAGCATCTGGACACGTCGCCAGGGCATGCGCTTCATCAAGGCGCCGGTCTTCCCCTGGTCCAAGTTCACTGTCGACGACGTCGTCCTCGGTCCCGAGATGCACAGCACCGGTGAGGTCATGGGCATCGGCCGTAGCTTCGGTGAGGCCTACGCCAAGGCCCTGGTGGCGGCCGGCATGCACCTGCCCACCGATGGTGGCGTGTTCATCTCCCTACGCGACGCCGACAAGGGCCTCGCAGGTGAGATCGCGGGTCCGCTCCATGCCATGGGCTTCCGGCTCATGGCCACCAGCGGAACCCATGCCGCCCTCCGCCGTGCCGGTGTGCCAGCCGAGCTGGTCTACAAGGTACGCGAGGGGCGCCCCGACATCGTCGACCATGTGCGCAACGGTCGAGTCCAGCTGATCATCAACACGCCGCTGGGCAAGAAGAGCGTCTACGACGAGGCGGCCATTCGCCTCGCGGGCCTCCGCTTCGGTGTGCCCTGCATCACCACGCAGCGGGCCGCCAGCGCTGTCATCGAGGCCATTCGCTCCCTTCGGGCGGGCGAGCTGAGTGTGGTGAACCTCCAGGAACTCCAAGACCTCGGATAGCCCTGGACCTGGCCGACGACCTCTCACCTTCGAGAGGGGAGCTCGTAGTCAGGGCTGGCTGTCTGGGCATCGCCTGGTTCGTAGCCTTCGGGATTCTGGCTGCAGTGGGCGCAGCAGGCGAAGGGCTGGCCGTCGAGGAAGCCGCGCCGCATGGCTGTGTAGGTGGGCCCATTCCAGATGTCCGCGAAGTTGTCATCTAGGAGGTTGCCCGCGATGGGGCGACCGGGCATGGGACACGGCGCGACATCGCCACCGATGGTGACGAAGACGCCGTTCTGGAGGAAGTTGCAGGGCACGCGGCCGCCTGCATGGCGGGACCACCTGGCGAGCCGGAGCTTCCGGCCGAGGGTGGCGCGCAACCGGTGGAGTCGGGTGCGGGTGATCCCCCGGAGCTCATCAGCTGCCAGACGGGCACGGGCGCCCCTGGCCACCGGCAGCCGCGTGCCGTCCATGAGCGGAGGCAGGTGGGCCCGAAAGCTCAGGGTGTCGGCCCGAGCGCGCGCTGCTCCGATCCAGTGCCTCGCAAGCTCGGGATGGTGTCGCAGGTGCTCGGTCTCGAGCTCTTCGCTGAGGACGGTGAGGTGGGCCACCTCGATACGGTCGAGGCCGAGCTCGTGTGCGAGGTCCACCATGTCGACCAGCTCGTGCACGTTCCGGTGCATGAGCACCATGCACAGCGCCATGCGTGGACGGTCCTCTACGGGCAGCTCACTGC
>JAERSX010000326.1 GCA_016845285.1 Deltaproteobacteria bacterium
GAACGATGGTGGTGAAGGCATCGAGGCGGTCATTCGCCTCCTCCGCCACGGACCGGTCAGCCTGGAGCGGCTCGTCGTGGGTGCCCGCGAGGTCGAGCTGCCATTCCTCGGCAACGGCTCGTCGGTGGTGGTCCTGGCATCGCGCGACACCTCGGTCCGCCATGCGGGTGGGCGGGTCTTCGTGGAGTCTCCAGCACCTGGCCTCACCCCGGAGCTTCGTGCCTCGCTTCGCCAGTCCGTGGCCCGTCTCGCGGCGCACCTCGGGTGGCGTGGCTTGGGGACCGCTCGGTTCCTGCTCACGCCCGATCAGCGGCCGTACCTGTTGCAGCTCAAGGCGGGGCTGCTCCCGTGGCATGGAGTCACCGAGGAGGTCCTGGGGATCGATCTCGTCGACACCCAGGTGAGCTTGGCCCTGGACGAGCCCATGCTGTGGGGACAGTCGCAGGTGGAGGCGCGGGGTCACTCCCTGACGGTGCAGTTGCGTGCCTGGGAGGCGGGAGCTGTGGACGAGGTCCGCTGGCCGACGGGTGTGCGAGTCGATGGTGGCCCCTGCGGTGGTGACCTCGTCGAGGCTCGTGAGATCGTGGGCATGCTCACCGTCACCGCTCCCACGCGACAGGCCAGCATCGTGCGGATGCGGGTCGCTCTCGACGAGGTGGAGGTCTCTGGCCCGACCACCGATCTGGGAGCACTGCGAGCACTCTTCGACGAGCCGGAGCTGTGGCACGGCCCCGTCGATCGAGACCGTGCAGCCCGGGTGTTGAGCGATGCACAGGTCCGTCTCGGGCTCCGTTGACATCGACCTGAGCAGCCCATAGGCCCGCGCCATGTCCGACTTCAAGCGCGCCGATCGGGTCGGCGCCCAGATTCATGGGGCTCTCGCTCGCATCCTCCAAGAAGGCCTGCGTGATCCACGGCTTTCCATGGTGAGCATCACCAGCGTGCGCGTGAGTGATGACCTGCGGGTGGCCACCGTGCGCGTGCTGCCGCTCGGCGGAGGCGGTGATCGGGATGCCATGCTCGAAGGGCTGGGGCGAGCCAGGGGCTACCTGCGACGACAGCTCGGCCGTCGGGTGAAGGCCCGGTATGTGCCCGAGCTTCGCTTCCACCTCGACGAAGAGCTCGAGTCTTCGGTGGAGATGGTCTCTCTGCTGTCGCGGATGGAGGCTGAACGAAACCAGGCGGAGGCCTTGGCTGCCCAGGAAGGTGAAGAGTGAAGGCGGCCTTTCTCGTCTTCGACAAGCCGGCGGGCATCACGAGCCACGACGTGGTGGGCATGGTGCGTGCCGTCACGGGCGTCAAGAAGGTGGGCCACACCGGCACCCTCGACCCCTTCGCCACGGGCGTCCTGCCGCTGGCCCTGGGCCGTGCCACACGCCTCATCCAGTACCTCGACGAGGACCTCAAGGTCTACGACGCCGTCGTGCAGCTGGGAGCGGCCACCGACACAGGGGACCCGACGGGTACCGTGATCCGCGAAGCACCGGTGCCGGATCTCGACGCTGCCACGGTGCAGGCCGTGCTGGCAGGCTTCGTGGGCACCCACATGCAAGAGCCCCCGCGCTACTCCGCTGTGAAGGTCAAGGGCAAGCCACTGTACGCGTATGCCCGTGAGGGCAAGGAGATGCGCGCCAAGCCGCGGCCGGTGCGCATCGATCGCATCGATCTCCTCGAGCTCCACGCAGATCGCCTCCGAATCCTCATCGAGTGCGGTCGTGGTACCTACGCTCGCGTCATCGCCGAGCAGGTAGGCCAGGCCCTGGGTACCGAGGGGCACCTCACCTCGTTGCGTCGCCGTCGCAGCGGTCCCTTCCACGAAGAAGGTGCTCTCGACGTGGTCACCCTCAGCGAGATGGTGGCCGGAACCTCGGACTGGAAGGCTGCCTTGCGGCCTCGCCGCGGTGCGGAGCGCATGCCCTGGCGTCCGCGCGACGATGTCCGGTCTGACCTCGGACCGCGCCTCACGCGCCCCATCGACGTACTCTCCCACCTGCCCATCAGCCCGCTTCCGCCGCCGCTTCAGGCACGGTTCCTCAACGGTGGGCCACCTCCTGCGCCGCCGGCAG
This sequence comes from Deltaproteobacteria bacterium, assembly GCA_016845285.1. Classification (GTDB taxonomy): domain Bacteria; phylum Myxococcota_A; class UBA796; order UBA796; family UBA2385; genus BH17. The sequence continues at coordinate 2,067 of JAERSX010000326.1, forward strand.
GCACCGACTCGGGAGGGCGCTACCTCGTGGTCGCGGGTGATGCCGTGGTCGCTGTCGCTGAGCGCGGCCCTGAGGGTGCCACGGTTCGCTGTCGCCTCCCCATCTGACGGGGCGTACCGCTATGGCTGGTTCGCGTCGCGCTCGGCCTTGCGTTGGCGGTTGCGAGCCCGACGGCGAAGCCAACGGCTCACGATGCGCCAGACCATCAGGCTGAGCACCACGCCCACCGCCAGCCCCGCCCAGAAACGGAAGCTGTCCAGTACGCTCACCACACGACCGAGGTCGTCGGCAAAGGTGTAGCCGAGGGCGGGGAAGACCCCGACCGTGACCAGGGCGGCTGTGCCGTCGAAGAGCAGGAAGCGGCGCAGCCGGACGCCGCTGGCGCCCGCAAAGAAGAAGGCGGGGAGCCGCATCCCCGGAAACTGCCGGGCGATGACGATGGCCCAAGAACCGTACCGTCTGTAGAAGCGCTCGATGCGTTCGATGTCGTCA
>JAERSX010000327.1 GCA_016845285.1 Deltaproteobacteria bacterium
CACCGAGCATCACCTACGCCTGGTCTTCGGGCGACACGGGCACGTCCTACACCGTCGTCGACACCGACGATCCGGGTGACACCATCACCTGCACGGCGACTGCGGAGGACGACGACGGCGGCACCGCCTCGGACACGGCCAGCGCGACGGTGGAGAACACCGATCCCGAGCTGGGCACGGTCTCCATCAGCCCCAGCTCGGCCACCAACGACGACACGCTCACCTGTGCCGCCAGCGCCACCGATGCCGACGGCGGCACCCCCTCGGTCAGCTACGCCTGGTCGGGGAGCGCCGCCGGGAGCCTGGGCTCTGGGGCCACCCTCGACCTGTCGGCCACCAGCGCGGCCAGCGCCGAGACGGTGACCTGCACGGCCACCGCCGCCGACACCGACAGCGGCAGCGACACCGGCTCTGCCGACCTGACCCTCGACAACCGCGATCCCGACGTCACCGTCTCCCTGTCGCCGACGAGCCCCTCGGCCAGCGACACCCTGACCTGCACGGCGACCACCTCCGACGACGACGACGACGCGGTGAGCCTCGACTTCTCTTGGACGGTGGCCAGCGTCAGCGTCAGCGCCAGCAGCAGCGCGAGCACCAGCAGCACCCTGGCGGGGGCCTTCTCGGCGACGGACTCGGTCACCTGCACCGCGACCGCCGAGGACGCCAAGGGCGGCTCGACCCAGGACAGCGCGAGCGTCACCATCACCAACACCACGCCCACGGTGAGCGCGGTCAGCATCTCGCCCACCACGGCGTACACCGACGACACCCTCACCGCGACGGCTGTCACCAGCGATGCCGACGGCGACGACCTGAGCCTCAGCTACGACTGGTACGTCGAGGGTGCCCTGGTCCAGTCGGGCAGCGAGGACACGCTCGAAGGTGCTGACTGGTTCGACAAGGACGACGAGGTCTACGTCGAGGTCGAGGCCGACGACGGAAACGACACGGCCACCGGCACCAGCAGCACCCTCACCATCTCCAACACGCCCCCCACGGCGCCCGATCTGGTGCTCGAGGAGACCTGTGCCGCCGTCGAGCTCGACGGCGTCGACGACGCCATCGACGTTGCCGACTACGCCGGGCTCACCATGGGCAGCGCCTTCACCCTGGAGGCCTGGGTCTTCTGGGACGGCTCGGACTCCAACCGCTACCAGACCCTCTTCGCCCAGAACAGCGGCAACGCCTCGGGCACCCACGAGTGGCACTTCGCGGTGGCCTCCAGCTCGTCCACGGCGTGTGGCGGCAGCTACACCGAGGGCGCGCTCCTCATGGACATGTGGAACTCCGGCGCCTGCTCCCACTCCACCACCACGCTCACCGCGGGCACCTGGCAGCACGTGGCCGCCGTCTACTCCGGCGGTCAGGTGAGCCTCTTCATCGACGGCACCGAGTCCACCACCGTCACCCGCTCGGCCTCCCGCACCCAGGCCGGCTCCGAGCCCCTCTCCATCGGGTGGGGCTCCGACAACAGCGAGGACTGGACCTTCTCCGGCGCCATCGACAGCGCGCGCATCTCGACCAAGGCGCTGTACTCGGGCAGCTTCACCCCCGACGTGCTGACGGCCGACTCCGACACCCTGTCGCTCTGGCGCCTCGACGAGGGCAGCGGCACCGACGTGGCCGACGACGTGGGCGGCTACGACGGCAGCATCGACGGCGCGAGCTGGGTCGAGGCCTGTGCCAACGAGGGCGAGCTGCTGTGCGTGGTGGAGACCGAGTCGAGCGATGCCGACGGCGACTCCGTCACCTACACCTTCGCCTGGACCGACGACGACGGGGCTGACTACACCGACGCCACCGACACCTACGAGACCGGCGACACCGTGCCTGGCGAGGACTTCGGCGGGGCCGAGGACTGGACCTGCACCGTCACCCCCGACGACGGCGACGACGACGGCGACGATGGCACAGCCACCATCACCACCCAGACCGGCTGCGACGCCGACCAGGACGGCTACGACGACGAGGGCGGCTACTGCGGCGGCACCGACTGCGACGACGACGATGACACGGTGCACCCCTTCGCCGGCGACACCCACGGCGACGGGGTGGACAGCGACTGCGACGACCTGGACTGCGAGGCCGACGACTCGGGCGGCGTCTACTTCGCGGTGTGCGACGAGGGCGGCATCGACTGGTCGGACGCCGAGGGCACCTGCGAGGACGCCGGCTATGAGCTGGCCACCATCGAAGACGCCACCGAGGACGCCGACGTGCTCTCGCTCATGACCGTGGTGCGCGCCTCCACCAGCCTGGATGCTTGGATCGGCTTCACCGACATCGCCTCGGAGGGCACCTGGGTCTGGGTGGACGGCTCGAGCTCCTCGTACACCAACTGGCTGTCGGTCGCCCCCGACAACTACGACAACAACCAGCACTGTGCCCGCATGATGTCCACTGGCCTGTGGGACGACGTGGACTGTTCCCAGAATAAGGACTTCGTGTGCCAATACCGGTGAGACCCATGCCTGCTGCTTCCTTGTTCCTCCCCCTGCTCCTGCTGGCGTGCGGCAATTTCGAGGGGGATGATCCCGGCGAGTGCACCGA
>JAERSX010000328.1 GCA_016845285.1 Deltaproteobacteria bacterium
GTGCCACTGGGCACGCCAGAGTAGCTCTGGAAGAGACCATCGTCGGTGGCGCCCACGTTCGCAAAGGCCCGCCCGTAGAGCGGCATGCCGACGACGAGCTGATCGGGATCGGTCCCCCCCGACAGCCAGGTCTGCACCGCGGCATCCACATTGGTGGTGTCTTCGTCGCTGAAGGGAGAGTCGCTCGCGGGGTAGAGCGGGTTGTGGAAGGCGGTGTAGTCGCTCCAGCTCCCTCGGAAGTCGTAGGTCATGAGGTTGACCCAGTCGACCTCCGCCAGGATGGCGCCACGGTCGAAGCCTTCGAGGGCCTCCTCTCCAGCGGCACCCGCGATGGTCAGCAGCCCACCCCCCTGGGCGTCCATGGCCGAGCGCAGCTCCGCCAGCAGCAGGGGGTAGTTGTCGTAGTCGGCGGCGACGCCGTCGTACAGCCCGCCCTGGACGGGGTACTCCCAGTCGATGTCGATGCCGTCGAAGCCGTAGGTGGTCATGATGTCCACACAGCTCTGGGCGAAGGCCTCGCGGCTCTGTTCACTCTCAGCGGCAGCCGAGAAGTTCCCACTGAGCGTCCAGCCTCCCACCGCCATGAGCACACGCACATCGGGGTTGTCTGCCTTGAATTGTGCGAGATGTTCTGCGTTGCCACCATTCAGGCTGAGGAAGGCCCAGCTGTCGTAGATCTCGCACTCTCCGGTGCTGGTCACATCGAAGAAGGCGTAGTTGATGTGGGTGACCAGCTCCCCTGGGATGTCGCCCACCTGGTAGTCGCGGTCGTACACGCTCCACTCGGTGTAGTAGGCCACGACGCGTCGCTCTCGGTCCACGTCGGCGTCGGTGTCGGCGTCGGTGTCGCTGTCGGTGTCGCTGTCGGTGTCGCTGTCCGTGTCGGCGTCGGTGTCGGCGTCGGTGTCGGCGTCGGTGTCGGCGTCGGTGTCGGTGTCGGTGTCCGCCTCTTCATCGGCCACACAGGTGTCGCCCTCCAGGTGGGTCCCGTCCCCACACTGGACGTCAGAGGGTCGGCAGCCCACGGCCAACGTCATCCACCACAAACTTCGCCACATGAAACCTCCGAAGGAATGCGTATCCACAACGTCAGACAGGGTACCCGCCGCACGACATAGGCTGCACCTGGAGGCACCATGGATCGAGCACTCCCCATCTCCCTCGCCCTGCTCCTCGCACCCCTCGCGACGGCGTGTACCGACGAAGGTGGCGGCGGCTTGAACCTCTTCACCATCGAGGACGACATCGAGCTGGGGCAGCAGCTGCACGCCGAGCTGGCGGCCGATCCGGACACCTACCCCATCATCGACGAGGACGATGCCCCCGAGGCCTACGCCCACCTCTACGACATGCGCGACGTCATCCTGGACACCGGCGAGGTCACCTACGCAGATGAGTTCGACTGGGAGCTGTACATCATCGACGACGACGAGACGCTCAACGCCTTCTGCGCGCCTGGCGGCTACATCTACGTCTACACAGGGCTGATGCGCTTCCTCGAGTACGAGGACGAGCTGGAGGGTGTGCTCGGGCACGAGATGGCCCACGCCGACAAGCGTCACAGCACCGAGCAGCTCACGAAGGCGTACGGGATCTACGGCCTCCTCGCCCTGGTCACCGGCAACGACCCCGGCCTCGTGGGCGAGATCGCCGCCGGCCTGGTCAGCCTCTCCTTCAGCCGCACCGACGAAGCCGAGGCCGACGAGTACAGCGTCCACTACCTCTGCGACACGCTCTACGCCTCGGACGGAGCCGCTGGCTTCTTCGAGAAGATCCTCGAGGAGAGCGGTGGTGAGGTGCCGGAGTTCATCAGCTCACACCCCAGCTCGGACACCCGCGTAGAGGACATTCGCGCCCTGGCCGAGGAGCTGGGCTGCCCCACCGAGCTCCACCCCGACGCCGACTACGAGGCCTTCCTGGACAGCCTGCCGTAGCAGCGCGCGGCCCCCGCTACCAGGGGCACTCGCCGTCTTGGAGGTCCATGGTGACGGTGCGGCCGCCGGCCGGCACTTCCACCACACAGATGTGGTGGAAGCCGTTGCCGCGCCACTCCACGTAGCGGGTGCCCACCGCCACATCGACGGAGATCGGGGGCGAGCCCACGCGCTCCTCGTCGATGACGACGTAGGCATCGCGCATGTCCTTGCGGCGCTTGGCGCGCAGCTGAATCACGAGACGCGCAGTGCTCGGACCATCGTCTTCGGGTTCTACAAAGCCCACCTCGGGGTCAGGCTCCGGCTCGACAGGCTCGGGCGTGCTGCTGCGCGAGCTCCTGCGGCCGCTCGGGCCACTGCTGGAGCGGGAAGATCTGGACGTGGCCGGCGCTGACCTCGTCGCCTCCGGCTCTCCGGACTCCTCAGGTGCCTCCCGAACTTCCGGCTGTGGCTCTGGCGCTGGCTCTGGCGCTGGCTCTGGCTCTGGCACGGGGGGCTCTTCCACCACCACCGGCTTGCTCCGGTTGTCGACGAACGGGGCCAAGAGGGTGTGCCACCAACCCAGCTGCTGACCCACCGCGCAGAGCAGAACGGCGACGGCCAACAAGGCTGCGGTTGTGAGCAGAGAGCAGCCAGGCACGTGACGCAGCACGCTCCTCTTGCGCCGATGGGGGGCCTCCCCAGGCCGACGCGCGGGGGGGTGGGGCCGCACCCGCCGCTTCGGTGAGGCCGGCGGCACCTCGCCCACCCGTGTGGGCTGCTCGAAGGCCCACTCGCCCTCCGGATCGGTCGGCTCGGGATGTGCACCCACCCGTGTGGGCTGTTCGAGCTCCCACTCGTCGGGGTCCAGGGGCGCCAGGTCGGACAGCTCGGGGTCGGTGAGCTCGCCGAGCACGCCGGGATCCGTCTGTTCGCCACCTCCGACACGGGTGGGCTGATCGAGCCCCCACTCGTCGGGGTCTGGTAGCTCGAGCTCCTCGCTGGTGGGATCGGAGCCCGCATCCAGGGCCACGCTCAGCTCTGGCAGGGGGCCCAGGGCGTCGCGACAGATGCGCACCAAGGAACCCGCGTCACCCGCACGACGGTGCAGCTCGCGGCGGGTCAGCGTGAGCACCAGCTCTGCCAGCCACTCTGGGGTGTCGGGCCGAAGCATGCGAACGTCGGGCACATCGGTGCCCACGTGGACCCGAGCGTAGGAGTCGACTGGCAGGTCGTCTGGGAACGGCAGCCGCCCGGTCAGCCCCCGGTAGAGGCAGAGGCCGAGGGCGTACAGGTCGGAGGCCGGGGATGGCTCTGCCGCACCCCAGAGCTCCGGAGCCCGGAACCAGGCCGCGCCCAGAGGATCACCGTCGAGCACGGGCGGGCCAAGTCCGACGTGGGCCAGGCAGGCCCCCCCGGGGCCCAACAGGATCGTCTCCGGGCGGATGTCTCGGTGGAGGACGCCCTGGCTGTGGGCGACGGCCAGGGCACCGACCAAGCGAGCGGTCAGGAGGCCGGCCTCCTCGATCTCCAGATGACCTTCGGCGACTCGCGCAGCCAGGCTACGGGCGTCTACCTCCGCATAGACCAGGAGCAGGTCGGGACCGTCCAGCTCCACGTCGAGGAGCGACACGAGCCCGGGATGTCGGAGGCGCTCGAGGCGCTCGAGATCGAAGAGGAGGCGCTCGGACGTGGCGACACCCGGCCCAAGCTCCGGACCCACACGGAGCACACGGGCTCCGGCTCCGCCCAGGTTCGAAGAAGCAGAAAACTCCGGGCCGAGACGGCCTTCGCCGAGCTCATCGGTGATTTCGAAGTCGCCGATCCGGCGACCGGCGAGGGAGACCTCGCTCACGTGGTCGGACACTCCACCTGACTCACGGACAGCTCGGCGAGACCGGATCGATGCCAACGGACTTGCCCTCAGAGGGCACGTTGACGACACAGGTCTTCTTCAGCGAGTTGCCACGCTTCCAGGTCACCTCGTGGCGACCGGTACCGACCTCGACGCTCACAGGCACCTTGCCCACGGGCACCCCGTCCAGGAGGACCTCCGTCTCGGCCCACTTGCCCTTGCGAGTGACGTAGACACGGAGAATGGCCGCATCATTGTTGCCGGAGCTGGCAGCGATGGTGTTGGCCTCCTCGTCGGCGTCGAGCAGCTCGATGCCTTCTTCTTCGAGGTCGAAGTCGTCCAGGTCCAGCTCGTCCAGGTCGACCACCTCGATGCTGTCCGACCCACTGGCAGCTGAACCGCTGCCAGACGCGTAGCTGCCAGATGAACCGCTGCCAGATGAACGGCTGCCAGATGACCTCCTGCCAGATCTGTAGGCAGATGAACCACCGGCGGCAGCCTCCTCGACCGCGGCCTCCTCGACGGCTCCAACCTCCTCGACTTCCTCGACTTCGGCCGCGGCGGCGGTGTCCGCGGCCTCGGCATCTTCAGCGTCGACGACGGCTTCCTCCTCGGCCTCCTCGGCGACATCAGCCTCCTCGGCCTCCTCGGCCTCCTCGGCGACGTCAGCCTTATCGGCGGGCTGCTCGACTACAGCCGCGGACTCGTTGGAGCCGAGGCCAAGAGAGTCCATGATGCCGTCGATGTCGACCACACCGGCGATGCCGGCGCCGATGGCGCACAACAGAAAGAGCATCACCATCATTCCAGCCATGATGAGGAGCATGCAGCCCTTCAGGAAGCCGCCCTTCTTCTTGCGAGGTGCGGCAGCGGGTGGGGCAGCGTCTTCGACCTCGACGGTCGCCTTGGATGCCGAAGCACCGGACTCGCCGGCATCGTCATCACTGGATTCTTCTGGGAGCTCTTCGGACTCTTCAACCTCGTCGATGTCCACGGCTTCTTCCTCTGGCTGTGCGACCT
>JAERSX010000329.1 GCA_016845285.1 Deltaproteobacteria bacterium
CGAGCGGGTGCGCGAGGCGATCGGGGAGCACGCCATCGTCATGGCCCACTTCTCTCACGCCTACCCCGAGGGCTGTTCCATCTACTTCTCATTTGCGGGCTCCGGCCGCATGGATGTCTACGATGCGGTGTGGGAGGGCGCGCTCGCCGCCGCGCTGGGAGCCGGCTGCACAGTGACCCACCACCACGGCGTAGGCCCCCTCAAGGCGGCTGCGGCCGCGAGAGAAGCGGGCGCCGCGGTGCGTGTCTGGACGGAGCTGAAAGACCGGCTCGACCCATCCGGGATCATGAACCCAGGCCGACTCTTCCCGAACACCGAAGCGTCCACCTCGCAGGGCCCTCCCGCCCCCGAGGGGGGACCGGTGTTCGCTGTGGACGCCGTCTCAGGCCTCGCCCAGGTGGACCCACACGCACCACTACCCGAGATCGAAGCCGCCCTCGCGGAGTCCGGCCACGCCTTCCGCTTCCGCCCCGATCGTCCACTGGTGCCCTGGCTGCAGGCACTGCGAAAAGATGCGATGACGGCCCAGGAGTGTCCTCTGTTCGCACTCCAGGCTCGCTTCCAGGATGGTTGCGCAGTCCGCCTGGGCGGGGCGCCACGTTCAGCGGCAGGGCCCGACCTGCGGTGGCCACTGCTGCGGCGGGCCACCATCGAGATGGTCGAGGTGCCCGTCGTCGCGGTCGCCGAGGGCGCTCACCTCCCCGCACCTCGCGCACCAGACTCCGCGATGGAGGACACGTGATCGCACTCCGCGACTTCGAGAGCTGCGCCTTCTGTCCCAAGCTGTGTCGCCACGTCTGCCCTGTGGCCGTCGGCACCGGTCGAGAGGCCGCCACGCCCACCGCCATGATGACGGGCCCCTGGGCCTGGCTCCAGGGACACGGCGACCAGTCCTTGGCGCTGCGCAGTGCCCAGCTCTGCGTGGACTGTGGTGCCTGCAGCCGAGCCTGCAAGCTGCAGCGCCCAGTGGGTGAGCTCCTCCGGAACGTGAGGGCGCAGCTCAGTGAACCGCCGTCCGTCGAAGCCCTGGCACCCATCCAAGGCATCGGGGAGTACGTCGCCGTCCACAGTGACTCCCGAGACTGGGCGGCAGCCCTGGAGGCTCAGCTCGACCGACCCGTCGCGCAGGTTCGCACCTCCGACCAGCTCGGCGCCGCCGTGCTCGATCACCCCTCCGAAGCAGAGACCCACCTGGCCAGGGTCCGCGCCCACTTCGCAGGGCGGACCCTGGTGCTGACCGACAGAGGGAGCTGGGCGGTCGCTCAGGCGGCCGGGCTGCAGGCCTTACATCTGGCCGAGCTCATCTCTCCGCTCGACGACCACGCAGTCCACCATCCGTGCAGCGGGCCCCGCCTCGCTGGGGTACCCGCCTCCGACGCGCTGGCATGTTGCGGTGCCCACCCGGGCCTGCTGCAGAACCGACCAGATCTGGCAGAAGAGATGGGGCGGGCACAGGCCCAGCGGCTGGGCGCGGGACCCGTCTCCAGCTCCGACAGCGCGTGCGCCACGCACCTTCGGGCCTGTGGCGCCTCGGTCACCGACCCCGTGTCCTGGCTCCTCGGCACCTGATGTCCCAGCTCGGCCAACGAAACAGCTTCTACCGACCTCCGGGGGCAGGTGCCCGCAACCTGAGCGAGCGCATCGCGCTCATCTTCAATCCGACGGCTGGCGGAGGTTCGGCCGAGCGGACACGCGCCTCTCTCGAGGAAGCCACCGACCGCGCCTTCGCCAACTGGAGCCTCCGAGCCTCGGAGGGCCCAGGTCACGCGAGTGTGCTCGCTGCCGAGGCCGTCGACCAAGGATTCGACATCGTGGCTGCAGTGGGCGGAGACGGGACCTGCCACGAGGTGGTCAATGGCCTGGCACCGGGGGGCCGACCCCGGCGACGGCGCGTCATCTTCACCACGATCCCCATGGGGACCGGCAGCGACCTGTCCCGCTCCCTCGAGCTCGGGGGACGTCTTCAGCGCAGTCTCTGGTTGGCCGCCACCGGCATCACCCTCCCCACCGACCTCGGACGTCTCACCTGGGAGGGTGCCGATGGACCGCGCACCAGAGTCTTCGCCAACAGCGCAGGCTTTGGCGCAAACGGAGACGTGGTCGCACGTGCCAACGCGTCCTCCAAGCGTCTCGGAGGTCGTGGCACCTACATGTTGGCCGCTCTCCAGGTGAGCATGCGGCAGCCCGCCCACGACGTCGCTCTACGCTGGACCGAGGATGGCGAGGAACGGAGCTGGGAGGGCCGGGTCATGGCTGTCTTCGTGGCCAACGGCAGCCACTGCGGCGGCGGCATGCGCATGGCACCGGTGGGATGCATGCACGACGGACTCCTGGACGTGGTCGTCTTGCCACCCCTCGGCGGAACACAGCAGCTGCGGCACCTCCGACGCCTGTACGACGGCAGGGCTCACGAGGTACCCGGAGCCTTCAGGATCCGCACTCAACGACTAGAGGCGCGGACCCGCCGCAATCACCGACTCGCGGTGGAACTCGACGGCGAGTTGCCCGGTGTGCTTCCAGCGGCGTTCGAGGCCGTGCCCCGGGCATTACACATGCGAGGAGGTTGGCAGCTCAACCCCATCGCGGCAGCACAGCCGGACCAGACAACTTCCTGACTGCAACCTCGCTTGTCGCCTGTCATGCGCTGCATCACTGCGTGGACCCCGTTCCCAACGAGGTGCAAGGGCCCAAGACAGAGCCTGAGATGTGCTGCTTAGGGTACGCGTTTTTGGTTTTTTTCGAATTTGCTCGATAGTGATGGTCGAACGCTACATTGACAGCCCTCAGGCCAGGAGGCTAGTCTCCCCTCAAGACGCAGGATTGATCTGCGCAGTACGCCGTCTTCCACCCAACACGTTGGAACTGACGGGGGATACGACTGTGCCTGATTGATGTGACCGTTTTTGGATTTTTTGGATTTCGTCGCAACCATTGAACCCGCAAGGAGACAATCATGAACAAGGCCGATCTGACCGACGCCCTCTCGACCCGCGCAGGCATCCCCAAGGTGCGTGCTGCCAACTACATCAACATTCTCACGGACACCATCAAGGAGGCCCTCGTGGACGGCCAGAAGGTCACCATTTCCGACTTCGGCACCTTCACTGTCTCCCAGCGCCGCAAGTTCACGGGCCACAACCCGAAGAACGGCGAGGAGATCATCGTCCCAGCGCGTCGGATCCCCGTGTTCCGTGCTGGCAAGGGACTCAAGAACGAGCTCAACGAAGGTCTCTGAGACCTCAGAGGGACGTTCGGGCCTGTCAGGGCCCGCGACTTCACGCCTTCAAGGCGTGCAACATCCCAGCCTCGACCGATCGCCGGGCCACAGGTCCGGCGATCTGACGTTTGACGAGGCCGGTTCAGTGGCTACATTCCCCACGCGCTCGGTCTTGAGCGCCACACGGCACTTCGCGTGGCCGTCGGCAACCCTCCGCCGAAAAGGGCACCCGCCCACGTGACTGCCTCCTGGCAGTCGCCAGGAGTACAGCAACATGAACCAACTACTTCGGGTCCCCAACCCGCTCGTCACCCGCGACGCCGAAGCGCTGCTGCCCAGCCGCTTCGGAGACTTCAAGGTCATCGCCTTCCGCAGCACGATCGACGCCTGGGAGACATGCGCGGTGGTCCGAGGCGATCTGGCCTCTGTCGAAGCGCCCCCGGTTCGCCTCCACAGCGAGTGCTTCACCGGTGACATCATGGGCAGCCTGCGCTGCGACTGTCGCGACCAGCTGGAGTCAGCGCTCCGCTACATCGGCGATCGCGACGTAGGCGCTGTGCTCTACCTTCGACAAGAAGGTCGGGGTATCGGCCTGGTCAACAAGATTCGGGCATACGGGCTGCAAGACCAGGGCCTGGACACCGTCGAGGCCAACCAGGCCCTCGGTTTCGAAGACGACCTGCGGCGGTACGAAGAAGCTGCACAGATGCTGCAGCAGCTCGGGGTCTCTCAGGTGCGCCTCCTGAGCAACAATCCGCGCAAGCGTGACGGATTGATCGCCCACGACATCACAGTCGTAGAGATGCTTCCACTGCGGATCGGGCCCAACCCCCACAACGCCTTCTACTTGCAAACAAAGCGGCTGAAGAGCGGACATCTCCTCTGAATCCGAGATGCCTCAGCGCTCCCATGAAGCCACTCCCATGCAGCCGGCGCTAGCACCGCATCCGTCGACATCATGGAACGTCCCGACACGTCGTTGACATTGGCCGCCGTGAGGGGCTACAACTCGCGGGTCGAGGAACCCTCGGGACTCGACGGGAGTGGCTCATGTCTCGTATCCCTCTGCACGGCCTTGGCGTGGCCGCTGCCATCATGGCCGTCGGCTGTATCGACCAGTCGTCGCAGGACGAACTGCAGACGATCAGAGAGTATTTTCCAGAAGCCGAGCTGAGCGCTGATCGCCTCGACTTTGGTGATCTGGAGTGGGAAGAGACCGCTACCCGACAGTTCGTCTTGAGCAACACCGGCGAGCTGCCGATGGGCGTAGAGGCGATCTTCGTCATGGAAGACGACGGCTACGGCGAAAACTTCTCCCTTTCATACTCGGCCTCCGACCTCGTCTGCCCCGAGGGGGAAGAAGATGAGGAAGACGGAGACGGACTCCTCTCCAAGGGCGTCACGGCCGACACCGCCTCGGACACGGGCGGTGGCGGCGGCAGCGACGACGGCGGCGATGACGGCTCGACCGGCAGCGACTCGGGCGACACAGGCACCCAAGACACCGACGAAGGTGGCTTCCTCATCATCAATGGTGGCTGCAGCCTCCCCATCGACGTGACCTTCAGCCCCGTCATGGTGGGTCAGATCTACGGCTCCATCGAAGTCGACCTCGTCACCGAGGAGAACCCCGACCCCGAGGACAGCGAGTTCGAGCCGGCCTACTGGCGCGATCCCGACGAGTTCAAGAAGAAGATCATTCTCGAAGGCACCGCCGAGCGCGGCCAGGGCAACATCGTCGTCACGCCGCTGTCGGTCGACATGGGCCACCTCTGGACCGGCGAGACCTCCAACCGCTACGTCTACGTCTACAACGTGGGCGACGGCGACCTCGCGATCCTCGACCCCGTCTTGCACGACGACTGCGACGAGGGCTTCGTGCTGGACCTCGAGCACTACGACAGCCCCAACGGCACCGAGACCGACGGCATCTTGCCCGCCGGTACCTCCACGCTCTTCGAGGTGCTCTTCACACCCGAAGACACAGACACCAAGAAGTGCGAGCTGACCGTCGGGTCCGAAGACGAAGACACACCCGAGATCGAGGTCAAGCTCCAGGGCAACTCCGGCGTCGACCCGGACAACGTGCCGCCGACCTGTTCCATCACCTCCCCGCAGCCTGGATACGTGCACACCACCGGCGATCCCCTGGTGGTGAAGATGAACATCTTCGACACCAACCAGCCGGCCAGCTCGCTCCTCTGTCAGGTCCGAAGCGCCATCCTCCTGGAGGGCACCTACGTCCGCTGCACCGCCACCGACGAGAGCGGCTACGTCGAGGTCGAGATCCCTGTCGAGGACCTCGAGGAGGGAATCGACACCCTCCAGGTCCGTGTGACCGACCAGTCCGAGCAGCGCTGCACAGCCTCGACCACCATCCTCTTCAAGGAGTCGTACCCCGCCTCTGACGATGACGGTGATGGCTTTGGAGAGGACACCATCCCCGCCGACTGTGATGACACTGACATCACCGTTTATCCCGAAGCCGCCGAGGTCTACGACGGCCGGGACAACGACTGCGACGGTGGCATCGACGAGTACACCGAGGGCTCCGACGACGACGGCGACTCGGTCACCGAGCTCGAAGGCGACTGTGACGACAACGAAGGCGCCACGTACCCGGGCGCTCAGGAAATCGCCGACCAGAAGGACAACGACTGCAACGGCATCGTCGACGATCACACCTCGCTCTACGATGACGACGGCGACGGCTTCGCCGAGGTCGACCTCGACTGCAACGACGACGACCCCGCCATCAACCCGGCGGCCATCGAGTACTGCGACGGCATCGACAATGACTGCAACGGCCTGAAGGACCAGCAGGAGGACTGCGTGTCCTTCGAGTCCGAGCCCAGCCTCATCGGCGACGTCAAGATGGAGTACACGGCCATCGGACAGGGTGAGAGCGTGGTCATGTCCATCTTCCCGTTCGATCCGGACGGTCAGGACATCAGCTGCGAGTGGGCCGAGGACACCGCCCTGGTCTCCGGCGGTCACACCGCCATCGACAGTCCCACGGCATACTCCATCAACTGGAAGGCGCCGAACGACCTCGACGAAGACTCGCCAGGCGAGGTCTACGCGGTCTACGTGGTCTGCGAAGACGAGGACGGCAACCAAGACTGGGCCTTCGACGAGATCCTGGTCTACCCCGAGCCCGTCCTTCCTTACCAGGAAGACATCATCCAGCCTGAAGACGGCGGCTGTGGTGCCGTGACCGATGGCTACGCAGGCGCCCGCGGTGTGCCCGCAGCAGAGTCCTTGCTGGTCATTCCAGGCATCGGTCTCTTCGTGGCGGCCCGTCGGTTCCGCAGACGG
>JAERSX010000330.1 GCA_016845285.1 Deltaproteobacteria bacterium
GGACTCTCCAGCTCGCCCGGCCGCTCTGGCTCGCGCGCGGGCTGCGGGGGAGGCTGAGGCGGCCTTGGCCGAGCTGGAGCGGGCCGTGGTGCGCGCACTCACGGTGCCCGGCGACCGATCGCTCGACGCCCTCATCGATGCGGACCGGGCCCTGCTCGACGGTGAGTCCGAGCGGGGTCTGGAGGCGGATGCTGCCCGAGATCGCCTTTCGCGGGTCGCCTCGCTGCGGACCGCGGACACCGCGCTCCAGGCCAGCCTCGACGAGGCTGAGCGGAGGAGCCTGGTGGCGGTCACCGCGGCCCTCCGAGCCACCGGTTCCGAGCCGGTGACCCTCGAGGGCCTCGGCGCTGCCGAGGAGGCCTTGGCCTTGGCCACCCGGGAGCTGGAGTCCGCCGAGCTCGCCCTCACGGGCCTCGAGGAGGGGGAGGCCGGCACGCTGGCTGAGGCACGCCGAGACCACGCTGTCGCTGTGCGGGAGCTCGCCGTGAGTCACCTCGAGGCGGTCTCGCTGCGCCGCGGCGAGCTGGTGGCTGCCTCGGCCGAAGTGCTGACCGATGCGGACGTGGCCGAGGCGGACGAAGAAGCCCGGCAGGCCCAGCGTCAGGCCGAGGATGCGCGGGCCCGCCACGACGACAGCAGCGCTGAGGCTCTTGCGCGGGTGGCGGCGCTCGCGGCGGAGACGACCGCCCTGCTCACCGAGGAGCGGTCCCGACAGCGCCTCGTCGAGGAGCGCCTCGATGGCTACCGTGGACGGTACGAACGCCTCAACGTCGAGAGCCGCGAAGCCCGAGCACTGGGGCCGTCGGCGCCTGGCCGTCAGTCCCGCGTCGACGCGGCCTACATGGACTTCCAACGCCTGGTGCGCGAGGTCTCCCTCGACCTCGCCACCCAGCGTGCGGAGGGGCAGGAGCTGGAGGCGCCGTCTGCGACGAGCCGGGCCCGTGTGGAGGAGGATGGAAAGGAGCTGGAGCTCCTGCTGAGCCAGAGCCCCCTGTTGGAGACGCGCTGGGACGAGGCGGTCGTCGCTTACCGCGATGTGCTGGACACCCGTGAAGCTCGAATCGAGGCAGATCTCGACGACCTCATGATGGTGCTCGAAGGAGCCCGCGCCTCACGACGGATCCTGGCGAAGGAGGCCTCGCGCGATGCCCTGGCCCAGGCTCGGCAGGACTTTCTTCATGAGCTCGTCGAGGAGACGGGGGAGCTGCCCATTCGGGCCCGCTCCGGCCTTCGGCACACCTGGGCCACCGTCATCAGCTTTCCTCGCAAGCTGACCGACCTCACCGCGCTCAGCGCGGTGCTCATCGGCTCTCTGGAGCTCATCCTCATCCTGGCTGGCTGGCTGGTGATCCGACAGCAGATCGACCATGGAGCCACCGTGGTCCTGACCGCGGTCCACCGGGCTGATCCCCGGGAGACCACTGTGGCGGCGCGCGTGCGCCAGCAGGTCGACCGGTGGTTCGAGCCGGGCGACCTCCGCGAGGCCGATGTCGAGCTGGGCCAGTTTCTGGAGCACGTCCTCGACGTGTTGGCCGCGGGCGCTGTCTACTGGCTCTTCGCCGACGAGCTCCCCGTGTTGGGTCTGGTCGCGCTCTTCGTGGTCTGGCGCGGGGTGGTGCGCGGCGGTCCGGAGCTGGTGGATCTGGCGATGGCCCCGCCGGACGCAGCGCGTCCCTCGCTACGTCGTGTCTCCCGTGATCGCATCGACAAGGCCCGCGACAACGTGCGGCTCGTGCTCCTGTGGCGCGCTCTCATCTCCCTGGGGGCGTACGTGGCGCTCCACCTGCTCGACGCCGATCGCCTAGGCGAGCTCGTCGCCGCGGTTGGTGTGGTGGCTGGGGTGGTCATCGCCGTGATGCTGCTCCGCGGGTGGCGAGAGGAAGTCCGGGCCGCCCTTCAGCGTGACGAGCAGACTCGCTTCGTGACCTGGCTGGTGACGCCACGCACCAACCGCCTCATCGCGCTCTTCGCGACGGTCGTCGGCGTGGGGGTCCTGCTCTGGCGCATCGGCGGTCGCTTCGGCCAGACGATCATCTCGCGACGCGCGGGTCTGGCCTGGCTCGGCGCAGCGCTCGCGCGACAGCAGCTTCGCGATGCCCGAGAGACCCGCACGCCACCCTTGAGCCCTGAGGCTCTGACGGCCATCGAGGCAGCCGCGAACCCGGTGCCGGTGGCGCATCGGGCGAAGGAGGCCTTGTGGACGGGCACCTCGGCCTGGCTGAAGCATCGCTCCCGCGCCATGATCGCGGTGTCCGGTGACCGAGGCATGGGCAGGCAGTCATTGCTGCACCTGGTGGACGGCGTGGTGGGCGGCGACATGCCGGTGCGTCATGTGTGCCTGCGTCGCCGGATCCGCTCACCACAGGCGGCCCTCGACTGGCTCGCAGAGGCCCTCGAGCTGCCGATCCCAGACGGTTCGCTCGGCGAGGCGGAGCGTGCGCGCGTGCTCATCGAGAGCCTGCGCGCCCGGCCGGGAGAGGTGGTGGTCATCGACGAGATGCACCGGTCGATCATCCGTGCGGTGGGTGGCTTCACGGCGCTGCGTCGCATGCTGGCGGTGATGCACGCCGTCTCCGACCACCACCTGTGGATCTGTGGCTTCCACGGGCCCATGTGGTCGTACCTCCAGGCGGTGGCGGCGGCCGTGAACCTCGACGTGTTCCGCACCCACGTGGCGACCCCCCAGCTCGATCCGCTGGTGCTCCGGACCTGGCTCGGAGGGGCCACCCAGGCCGCCGGCTTCGAGCCCTGCTTCGACAACTTGTCGGCGGGGCGCCCAGGCGACGCCCAGGGCCGGAGCATGGAGCGTGCTTCGGACGCCTTCTGGCGGTTGTTGACCGACAGCTGTCAGGGCAATCCAGAGGTGGCCCGCTGCTTCTGGACCGACAGCATCGGGCCGGACCCGAACCTGGCCGAGCGCGTCAACGTCGGGCTCTTCGAGTTGCCTGACGCCCTCCTCCTGGAGGAGCTGAGCGACCAGCAGCGCTTCATCCTGACGTGCGTCATCCAACACGATGGCCTCGGCGTCACCGACGTCGCCGAGTCGCTCAACCTGCCCAGAGGGGCTGTCCGTGCCACGCTGCGGCAGCTCGAGGCGGCGGGCGTGCTGGTCATGCAGCCCGTCGACCAGCACTACGTCGTTCGCCTCCGCTGGCTGCCGGTCGTCGAACGCGTCCTGCGCAACCGCTCGCTCATCCACCAAGCCCACTCCTAGCCCCTGGCTCCCTCCATGGACCCTGTCTCACCGGTCTCCGACGAAGGCTTCAACCTCGTTCACGCTGTGGACTTCGGACAGATCCCCTTCGCCCTGGTGGTGGGGATCGTCGCGCTCGTGGGCTTGCGGGTGGCCACTCGCTCCCTCGAGGCGCTGGGCGAGCGCTTCGCCAGCCGCCGCCTGTTCTTCAAGCAGGTGGCGGCCATCAGCCGCTTCGCCATCATCTTCCTCACCGTCTTTGCAGCCGCCAGCATCGTCCTGGACCTGCCCGACAACGTGCTCTTCGCCCTGGGCGGCTCTGCGGCCGTGGCCTTCGGCTTTGCCTTCAAGGATCTGCTGGCCTCGCTCATGGCGGGCCTCATCCTGCTCTTCGATCGACCCTTCCAGGTGGGCGATCGGGTGGCGTTTGGTGGTCAGTACGGGGAGGTCGTGGAGATCGGCCTGCGCACCGTGCGGCTCAACACGCTGGACGACAACCTGGTGAGCATCCCCAACAGCCGGTTCCTGACCGACGTGGTGAGCTGCGCGAACGCCGGTGCCCTCGACCAGATGTGTGTGCTCAGCTTCCACGTGGGCTGCAACGAGGACTTCGAGCTGGCCAAGCAGATCCTCTACGAGGCGACGGCGACGAGCCGGTACGTCTTCCTCAACAAGCCCATCACCATGGTGGTCACAGAGGGTCCGGTGGAGCCAGGGGCCGCCGAGCAGGCCATTCGCATCTCGGCGAAGGCCTACGTGCTCGATGGGCGCTACGAGACCGCGCTGAGCACCGACGTGACCGAGCGGGTGCTGCGGGCCTTCCGGTCGGCTGGAATCCGCACCATCGGTCAGATCCAGGCCGCCCGCGCCGACGCCTTGGTGGACGCAGTGCGTGGCCGTGGCGGGAGCCTGCCCGTCCTCGTATGAGCCACGTTCTCCGTTGAGACACCAGGGAGCCGTCCTCATCGGGCTTCTCGCCCTGTTCGTGGGAGTCGATCACGCCTGGTGGGCCGCGGAGACGACCGCCCCTCTGGTTCGTGGCGACGCCCCCCGGCACGCGCTCACCGCGCTGACGCTGGCCCACGATGATGGCTCGTTTCTTGGCTGGGCCACCTTCCTGCGGCCGGCCTACTACCCCAACCTGGTGCCCTGGCTCGCGCGTCCGCTGCTCCAGCTCGAGGGGGCCACCGGTGCCGACTACCGCGTGTTCCTCGCGCTCTTCAGCGCTCTGTTCACCCTCGGCACCGGCTTGCTGGCGCGGCGATGCTGGGGGACCGGGCCGGGCCTGGCGGCCGCCGCGCTGACGCTGACCGTGCCCCTGCTCTGGACCCTTCGGGCAGAGACCATGCTGGATCTGCCGCTGGCCGCCATGGCGGCGCTGTTCCTGGCGAGCGTCCCCATGGTTCCCGGCCGGCCCGTCCGCGCAGCGGGCAGCGGTCTGCTCCTGGGCCTCGGCATGCTCACCAAGCAGACCCTGCCCTACCTGGCCGTGCCGGCCCTGGGCTGGCTGTGGTTGTGGGCCCTGCGGCCCCTGTCGTGGGGTGGACGGTGCCTCGG
>JAERSX010000331.1 GCA_016845285.1 Deltaproteobacteria bacterium
CGTCCAGGCAAGCGTGGGTGCCATCACTGGCGCCGCCGGTGTGCTGCAGCTGCCCGATGGTGCAGGACCCACCGACGACCTCCCCTCCAGCGGCAGCGCGGCCAAGGTGAGCCTCGAAGACGGCTGGTCGAACATCGTCACCACCAGCCGGATCGAGAGAGAGGGCATGGTCGGCGCCGCCGTCACGGCAGTGTCGACCGCTTCGGCCGCAGGCCCCATCTCACGCATGACCATGACCGCAGAGCCCGCCAGTGTGGCCCCCGGCGGCACCGTGACCCTCAAGATCAACACCACCGACGCAGAAGGACGTGGCGTTGCCGGTCAGCAGCTCAACATGATCGCCTCGGCTGGCACCCTCGGTGCCATCCAGGACCTGGGCGGCGGCCAGTACCAGACGACCCTGAGCGTGCCCGTTGGCGTGGCCGGTGAGGTCAAGCTGAGCGCGGGCGCCCCCGACGGCTCAGTGGCAGCCTTCGCCTCGGTGCCCATCGCGGGCGCCAGCGGCTGGGGCACCGGCGTGGCCTCCACCCAGACGGCGGCCACCGAGACCACCCCCGAGGAGGTCGCAGCCACCACGCCCGAGGAGAAGCCCACGAAGGAGAAGAAGGAGAAGAAGGTCAAGGAGCCCAAGCAGCCCCGCGAGTCGAGCGACCGTCCCTGGCTACGTGCCAGCGCCGGCTACCTCGGTGGTCAGTACAGCTACGAGCAGACGCCGCTGAGCTCCACGGGCCCGCTGTACCCCCAGCGCATCGTCTTCGGCGGCTCGGTCACCTCCCCCGCAGGCGCCTCCGGCTTCAACGTCGACGGCCGCGCGTGGATGCCGGGTCTCGACTTCGTCGGTGTAGACGCTGGCTTTGCCACCACTCGGTACACCGTGACCCTGCCTGGCTACAACCAGTCCATCCCCGACTGGATCAACATCTTCCACGTCACGGGCCTCGCCCGTGTCCCCTTCGAGATGGGCGCCAACGATCTCCACGTTGCCGCGCGCGTGGGTTGGTCGATGGACGACTACATCGTCTACCGTCAGGGTGGAAACGCTGCTCAGACCACGCTCAACTGGGAGCAACTCACGGTCCAGGCCATCGACGTGGGCGGCGAATTCGGCGCTGAGGTCGGCGACAACCTGTTCGGCCACCTGGGCGGCGGCATCGGGCTGGGCAACGGCACCGAGCTGTACCGTTGGGGCTTCGACGCCAACGTCGGCTACGTCATCTACTCGGACCTCTTCATCGACGCCGAGTTCGGCTACTCCTCCCGGTCCTCCGGCATCTACAACGCCGTGGACGGAGCGAAGAGCAAGGTGGGCGAGCTGTCCGACCAGAACATGAGCTTCGGCGGTGGCGTGGGCTGGCAGTTCTGACCTGGGAGGCAGCCCTGCTCTGACCTCTCGCAGAGCAGGGTCTCAGGGACGCTCGATGTCCACTCGCTTGAGCACCACATCCACATGGGGCCGGTCACGTGTGGCCGGCGCTGTGGCGATGGCTTCCACTACGTCGAGATCGTCGCACGCACCGAAGATGGTGTGCTTGCCGTCGAGGTGGTTGGGCTGGCTGCGGTCGGTGATGAAGAACTGGCTGCCGTTGGTGTCCGGTCCGCGGTTGGCCATTGCGAGCAGGCCGTTCCGATCGAAGGTCTTGCCGTTGTCGGTCTCGTCTTCGAACACGAAGCCAGGGCCACCGGCTCCGGTGCCCAAGGGGTCACCGCCCTGGATCATGAAGTTGGGAATGACGCGGTGGAAGAGCGTGCCGTCGTAGAGAGGCCGCTTCACCTTCAGGTTGGTCTTGGGGTCGGTCCAGCTCTTGGTGCCCTCGGCGAGCTGAACGAAGTTCGCCACCGTCAGCGGAGCGGCCTCGGGCCAGAGCTCGCAGTCGATGGTGCCCTCAGACGTGACGAATCGGACCCCGAGATCGTCGCCGGGCTTGATGCCGATGAGGAAGAGAGACTCCCGTTTCTGAAGGGCTGCGACCTGCTCGGAGAGCTTGCGGTTCTTGGCGTGAAGCCCGTCCGCCTCGGACTCGAGGCGATTGTTCGCCTTCTCCAGGTCGGAGACCCGGAGCTCCAAGCGCTCCTTGTCTGCCACAAGCTCAGCGTCCGGCCCACAGGCCACGCCCAGACACATCACACACAAGGTCCATCGCATCTCGAGACCCTCCTCGATCAAGGAAGTGCCTGCTATCCCGCTCGCGCGCGCTGGACGTGCGCACTCGGACAGGGCATAGAAGGAGCATCCGGGAGCCTCTATGGATCGCGTCCGTATCTACCTGCGCACGCCTCTCTTCACCGCACGAACAGGGCCACACCTTCCCGGTGGGGCTCATGTCCTCACCGGACAGGTCAGGAGCCACGAGCCAGGTGGGCTGGTGGTGGTCGTCAGCGACTACGCTGATGCCGAAGGCCGAGCCCTGGCCGGCGACGGCACCGTCCTGTTCCTGCCCACCGCCAAGATCGACCACGCACAGCTGTTGGAGCCCGCATGAGAGCCCCCCTACTGGGCGCGGCCCTCCTCGCGATGGGCTGCAGCAAGATGGCCATCGACGGCGAAGTGGTCGACGCCACAGGCGCGCCCATGGAAGGCGCCACGGTCTCTGCCCTCGGCGCCCCCTGCACCACACAGACCGATGCCACCGGAAAGTTCAGCCTGGAGTGTCTGCCCGGCAGCTACCAGCTCGTGGTCGGCTACGAGGGCTACGTGCCCTTCGAAGACGAGATCGAAGCCACCGAGCGGAAGCGCTACGACATCGGCAAGCAGATCCTCATCAAGATCCCCGAAGACAAGGGGCTCTTCCTCTTCGCTGGTCAGGCCTACGAGCCCTTGAACGACGGCCGGCTGGCCCGCAAGCTCGAGAAGACCGGTCAGGAGACCACGCGCGCCTTCTGCCTCGACCCCGAGCAGAGCGAGCCCAACGATCTGACCCCGGGTGTCTACAACTTCTTCGACCATGCCCACATCGGCTGGCGCCCCTTCAAGCTCGACGCCGACGGCTGCGCCTACCGGGATCGCAAGAACCAGAAGCACCAGTGGCAGGTCGAGTACAGAGAGAAGGCCCAGTTCGAAGAGCACGGCCTCAAGGACGAGGACAAGACCATCGCCCGCATCTCCTTCGAAGAGGGCGACTACTTCATCGCCGACTGGAAGGGCTTCTTCACCCCTCCGGACGGTGAAAAGCACACCTACACCGGCCACTGGGTGCGCGTCCGGAAGTAGAGCGGGACCGCACCATCATCACCCTCGGCGGCGCCAAGCGAGCACGCAGAGCCAGCCCCAGACGAGCCCCGGCAGCCCGAGCGCAGCGGCCACGGGGGGAAGGCGGAGCTGCCCTCCGAGGCTCTGGAGCACGAGGTCTGCGGCAGCCCAGGCCAACGCCAGGCCCATGACCGCAGCGATCCGAGCGACGCCTCGGTGGCGGCTCCAACGGAACCAGCCCACCATCGCCCACGCCGCACAGGCACCAACGCGTGCCAGTCGGGACCATCGCTCCACCTGAGCCGGAGCGCCCTCCGCCCCCACCAGGGCGGCACCTGTCGCCCTCCTGGGTCGCTGCCGTTCGTGGGCCAGTGCCATGACCACGGGGTCGGGCAGCATGTCATCCACGCGCTGCAGCTCACCGTCGGCGACACGCCAGGCCACACCATCGCTGAGCCTGACCGCCACGTCGTCCACCCAGACCCACGCCGGCTCAGGAAGACCTCGGGCACGCTCCGCCTGGACGAGCCAGGCAGGTACAGCAGAGTGGTTCAGGGCGCCCCCTCCGAGCCCCAGAGCCAACCCCACCATCGCCGCGACGAGGCCGGTCCTGAGGGGCCCGACGCCAGCCCCATCGAGGGCGGTCTGCTGACCGGTCGAGTCGAGGTGGACCGCCGCGAGGACCGCCCCCGCAGCCACACACAGCGGCAACACAGGCAGCACCAGGGCTGGTGCCGTGCGCAGGCCCGCCAAGAGAGCGGCGACGGGGCCCATCGAGCCCGACTCCACGGCCGTGGCCAGGCCCGCAAAGGCCAGGACAATGACCAGCACCAAGAGGCACCAGCCGAAGATCCCTCTTCCCACCAGCCGGGCCGCCGTCAACGACCTTGCCACCGTCGCCAGGCCACAAGCCCTGCAAGCGCCACGAACAGAGGCGGCAAGCTGGCGGCCGTGGCTGCACCCACCTGAGGGGCCAGCTGATCACAGAGTCGAATGACGACCCACCACCCACAGGCCACAGCCGTGGCGGCAACCTCAGGGCGCATCCGGCCACCAGCCCTCGCCCCCAAGGCCAACCCGAGGACCGCCAGCAACGGCACCGTGAGCGGCAGAGCACTGCGCTTCAGCAAGGCCAGCCGCTCCGCATCGGCAGTGCGTCCCCTGGCCTCCATCCGACCCACGAGATCGGCGAGCGAGGCCGTGCTCCGCTCCGCGAGCTCGATGCGGCGCCCCTCGGCGACCAAGGAGACCTCGGCCCGCGCAAAGTCCACCCGCCAGTCGCCCTCCCCGTCGGCACGGGCGCTTCCATCTTCGAGCACCAACGCGCCTCGGCCCTCGAGCAGCCCACGCGCCGCGACAGCCACCACACCCGGAGCAGCCACGAAGACCTCGCGCAGCTCGCGCCCGTCCACGCCTTCAGCGTGGAGGATGACGGGACCCAGCGTTGTGGCCAGCGCCGGCCGCAGCCGGAGATCTGCGGCGGCGCCATGGAGAGCTCGAGCGCCGAGACCTCGGCCGGCTGGCTCTACGACGTGGGTGAGCAGCGCCTCGAGGCCCCCTGCACCGAGGCCGAGAGCCAGCGTGGGCACCAACAGCGCCCGCCCGGGGCGCCCAGCAGCGCCAAGGGCCAGGAGCTCACCCCCTTCTCGCCAGGCCCGTGCGGCGCCCAAGACGCCCACGAGCACCGCCACCGGGAGGGCAGCCGCAGCGGCGCTGGCAGCCATCCCCGCGATCACCATCGCCCCTCCAGCGGGGCCGGGAACCACCGGACTCAGCGCGAATGCCTGCCCCGCGAAGACCACGGAGGCCACGCCCACCAGCGCTCCGAAAGCCACGAGAGACCCCGGCTGTGCATCCGAGAAGAAGCGCAAGGACACCGATGAATTAGTCCTCGCCGCCAGCATTACTTGACCTCGGGGCCCGCATGCATATACTGCGCCCCGGTCACACGACCTGATCGAGCATGCGCTCTACCAACGAGCTGCAGCGCCCGCGAGCCGCAGCACTCCTGGGGCACAAGCGACAGCGCTCAGGGCACCACGAGAGTCTACAAGGACCGCACCAAAGCTCGCAAGCAAATGGCTGGAGAGGGCGGATGGAATTCAAGGTCGGCGACAAGACAGTGTACCCAGGACACGGTGTCGGTGTTGTGCGCAACGTCGTCACCATGGACTTCGACGGGTACCGCCAGACCTTCTACGTGGTGAAGATCCTGGACAACGGCATGACCATCAAGGTGCCCATCCAGAACGCGAGCGCCCTCGGCATGCGCGACGTCATCGGCGATACGCAGCTCCGCAAGGTGTACGAGGTCCTCAAGAACCACGACGTGCCCGCAGACAAGCAGACCTGGAACCGTCGCTACCGCGAGTACCTCAACAAGATCCAGACCGGGGACCCCATCGAGGTGGGCAAGGTCTACCGAGATCTCGCTCTCCTCCGCCGCACCAAGAACCTCTCCTTCGGCGAGCGCAAGATGTTCGATCAGGCCCAGGCCCTGCTGGTCCAGGAAATCGCGGTCGCCAAAGACACCGACGAGAAGACCATCGAGGCCGAATTCGTCGAGATCTTCAAGCCCTGAGCTGAACGTGGACGCCACACTGCCTGATCCGCGCTTGCGCCTCGCCATGGTCGCGGGCCGCTCCCTGCGACTCGCCGAAGCCCGACTTGCACTCGTGGGCGCAGCCTGGATGGAGAACCTGTCCGGCGAGGTGGTGGCATCAAACGAGAACCCCATCGCCATCGACGACCTGGAGTGGCTCGACATCGAGGTCGACGCCATGGTGAGCACGGTCAAGCCAGCCCAGATCAAGGAGATGGTCGACAAGCTCATCGCCGAGGGCAAGGCCTACGTCTGCTACTGCTCGAGCGCTGAAGAGCGGGAGATGCGGCCCAACCCCTCCGGGGACCCAGAGGACGCCTTCTACGACAACAGACACCGCCTGCTGACCGCCGACCAGCGCAAGGCCATGAAGAAGAGCGGGCGGGTACCCAGTGTCCGCCTCATCGAGGACTCCCCTGGCACTCCATGGGCCGATCTACACGGTCAGTCGCTGGGCGCACACCCTCCCCACGACTTCCTCATCGTGGGTAGAGACAAGCAGCCGTCGGAGGCCATGAAGCGGGCCGTCGAATTCGTCCGAGGCAACGCCACACACCTGGTCCTCGATGCCGGCTGCGCGTCCATGGCAGGCCAGATGCTGACCATCCTCGAGGCGCTGGACGCCCTGCCCACCGCTGTCCTGGCGGTGCCCGGCTGGCCTCCAGAGGGCACCGATGTGCCGAGCCTGGGCCAGCTACAGGCCAGCGGCTACCTGCCCCACCCTCTCCGTGACGAGCTGACGGCGACCATCTGGGGCACAGGCGTCTCCATCGACGCACTCGATGCCGACAGCGTGACCGACACGGGCGGCCAGATCGAGCCCTGGACCGTCGATGCCATGGCGGAGCGTCATGGTGCGGCGCTCCGCGACATGCCGATCCCTGAGCTCGCCTCCGCACTCGTCGCGTACCTCACCACCCGTGGCTTCCCCATCATGGAGCGCGAATACGCCTGGCAGCAGCGCTTCGCGCGCAGCGTGCGCAGCTCGGCTCGCATCCTGCAGGACGCAGAGCCTCTGGCCTCCATCATCTTGACGAGCACGGTCGACCACGACCGCTCCGCTACGAGCCTGCTGCGCCGTCCCGAGTCCCAGGCCCTCATCGGCGTGGTCGACCAGATCCTCGTCGAGCAGGCCGACGTCGAGGAGCCGAACTGGCGAGAGGTGGTGCGCGACCTGCGCCAACGTGTCGATCGCCCCGGCCGCGCCATGTCCACCCTTCGCCTGATCCTGTCGGGGCGGAAGGAGGGGCCCTCGCTGCCCACCGTGCTCGAGCTTCTGGGCGTCGAAGGCTGCCGCAACCGCCTCGAAAAGGCGCGCCGATACGGCTAGCGAGCCGCGCCCGAGAGCGCTGGCGTCAGACGCACGAAGGGCCGACCCCGCGGGGCCGGCCCTCTCTCGTGGAGGGTGAGCCCCGGGCCTAGCCCTCGGCTCCCTCAGCAGCCGGCGGAGCCGGCGGACCGACCAGGATCAGCGCGCAAGACACGCCGTCCTTGGACTCCTTCTCGGCGTTCTCGCCCGTGCACTTGCGGTTCCAGACCATGTGGAAGGCCTCGCCGGTCGCCTGCTGCGCGAGAGGCGTCTCGTTGTCGGCCTTGTGCTTCCAGCTCCAGGACAGCAC
>JAERSX010000332.1 GCA_016845285.1 Deltaproteobacteria bacterium
CCGCCGTCGCCCTCGGCCAGGCCTGTGAAGTCGTAGGGCAGGTGGCGGTGGTGCTCCGGGTCCCACTGTAGGGGAGGGGATGGTCAGTCGGAGAAGAAGGCCGGGACCGCGGTGTACTCGATGGCCACGCTCATGCTGAGGCACTCGCCGTCCGGGCCGTCGAGATCGGCAGCCAAGGGCAGGGCGGTGCGCAGGAGCTCGGTGAGCTCGTCGTTCACGCCGTTTCCGTCGATGACCTCCATGATGTAGGTGGTCGAGAAGCCACCGCCGAAGTGGCCACCTGCGCTCGTGAGCTCAGGGTGGAGGTCGACGCGCAGGCTGCCGTCTGCGATGGCGAAGGCCAGGGGTGCGTCCAACACCTGGAGCTGGAGCTCAGCCGAAAACGGGCTGGCGACGAGGGTGCCGTCGATGAGCTCGGCCTCGGTCATCAACACCGGCTCGATCTCGTTGCTGTGGTGGAAGCTCTGACCATCGAGGATGTAGCCGTCGGTGCCGATGAGCGGGCTCCCCTCGCCCAGCCCGAACCGGACGCTCACGCAGTCGTCGTTGGTGGGGTCGTCGAGGCCCAAGATCTCGAAGATCATCAGCAGCTCGCCAGCATTGACGGCGTTCTGCATGAGGTCCTTGACGGCGGCGGCCTCGGTGTTCTCGATGGCTGGAAAGAGGCTGGCGAAGGCGTTGTCGATGCCGGGTGTGCCCTCAGGATCGATCTGATCGGCCTTTCCACAGCCGCCGTTGTCGCCGATCTCGGAGACATGGTCGTCGAGGTCGAAGCCCCAGACCACGCCGTCCTCGGCCTCGGCGAAGGCGAGCTGCTGCATGACGAAGGTGGCGCTGTGCTCCTCGCTGTCGCAGCTCGGGCCGTCGTCGGACAGTGTGCCGGCTCCCCCACCAAAGGTGGTGTCGTCACACCCTGTGAGCAGAAAGAGGAGCAGGGCGGAACGCACAGCTCAAGATCCGAAGAGGGCCTGGCAGTCGCTCAGGACCTGGCCTGGGTGAGTGCCTACATCGACGCTCGGGTAGTCGAGGAGCAAGCTGCCCTCATCGTCGAGGAGCACGGTCTTGCGGTTGGCCCAGGTCTGGTTGGGGCCGTCGGCTGCGCCGAAGTACTGCGCCAGGGTGTTGTCCTCGCTGTCGGTCCACAGCTCGAAGGTGAAGCCCTCGTCGGCAGCCCACTCGGCGTTCTTCTCGATTTCATCGAAGCTCACGCCCACGATGCGCACGCCCAGCTCGTCGAAGTCTGGAGTCAGGTCGCGGTACCCGCAACCCTCGACCGTTCAGCCGCTTGTGGCCGCCGCCGGGTAGAACCACATGACGGTGGGGCTGCCCAGAAGATCTTCGCGGGTGCGCGCGGCCCCGTCGTAGTTGGTGGCGGTGAAGTCCGGAGCAGGCAAGGCCTCCTCTGGGGTGTCGCCGTACAGGTCGGCGGTGGAGCCGTCGTCGCCGCCGTCGTCGCCGCCGTCGTCGCCGCCGTCGCCGTCGCCGTCGTCGCCGTCGCCGCCGTCGTCTTCTCCCGTGCCCTCGTCGCCGGTCCCACCATCATCGCCGGTGCCCTCGTCGCCCGAGCCGCCATCGTCGGAGCCGCCTGTGGACGTGCCGTCGGCAGGCTCCTCGGCGCCTGAGCAGCCGAGGGCGAAGACCCCCAGCAGGCTGATGAAGGGAATGGTCAGGCGCATGGACTACTCACCGTAGAAGAAGGCAGGGATGGCGGTGTACTCGAGGGCCACGCTCATGTGGGAGCACTCGGCCTCGTCGCTGTCGATGTCTGCGGCCAGAGGCAGCGCGGTGCGGAGCAGCTCCGTCAACGTATCGTCGACGGCGTTGCCGTCTACTACTTCCATGACGTAGTCGGTGGAGAAGCCTCCGCCGAAGTGGCCGGCGGCGCCGCTGAGGTCTTCGTCGAGGGCGATGCGCAGTGCACCTTCGTCGACGGCCAGAGCCAGCGGCGCGTCCAAGATCTGGAGCTCGAGGAGGATGCTCAGGCCCTCTGCGACGAGCACGCCGTCTTCGACGACGACGTCTTCCATGAGGATGGGGATGCTCTCGGGGTCGTGGGCGAAGCTCTGACCATCGAGCATGGTGCCGTCGGTGCCGATCATGGGGTCGCCCACGGCGGTGCTGAACCGGACGCTCACGCAGTCGTCGTCGACGGGATCATCCAGGCCCAGCACTTCGAGCATGACGAGCAGCTCGCCAGCGTCGACGGCGTTCTGGAGCAGGCCCTTGATGGCGACGGCCTCGGTGTTCTCGAGGGCGGGCAGCAGTCCTGCGAAGGCATTGTCGATGCCGGGGGTGCCCTCCGGATCTTCCATGTCGCCCTTCCCGCAGCCCTGGCTGTCTCCGAGCTCGGTGACGTGGTCGTCGAGGTCGAAGCCCCAGACCACCCCGTCGTCGGCCTCGGCAAAGGAGAGGGTCTGCATCACGAAGACGGCCTTGTCATCGGTGCTGTCGCAGGTGGGCCCCGTGTCGAAGCCGCCCTCGCCCGCCCCGAAGGTGGTGTCGTCGCAGGCCCCGAGGAGCCCGCACGTCATCAACAGCAGGCGTGCAGCTCTCATGCCTCGATGTCCGACAGGCCGTCCTCGGTGTAGGTGTCCTCGTCGCCCCAGGAGGTGGCGTTGATGCCCATGGCGCGGATGAGCGACAGGGTCACCTTGCCGGCGTTGCCTTCGGTGTGGGAGCGGACGTGCATGCCCGGCTTGATGGCACCGCCGCCGCTGCCGGCCAGGATGATGGGCACGTCTCGGATGTCGTGGGTGCGGGCCTCTCCGTGCTCGCTGGTGCCCATGATGCAGCAGTTGTCGAGGAGGGTGCCCTCGCCCTCGGGGATGCTGTCGAGCTTCTCGAGGAAGTAGGCCAGCTGCTCCATGATGTGCACGGTGATCTCGTGCACCTCGGGCTGGGGACTGGGCTCGTCATGGGTCAGGTTGTGGTGTCCGTCCGAGGAGTCCGGGAACATCAGGTTGCTGACGGGCTTGCTGATCTGGAAGTGGAAGACCCGGGTCTGATCGCAGGCCATGGCCATGGCCATGACGTCGTGCAAGGCGGCGGCGCGGTTGGTGATGTCGGGGCGACCGTCCACGTCGGGGTAGTCGGCTGCAGGCTCGTCTGGACGGGCGCAGGACTCGAGGTCGGGCGGGTCCTCTTCGAGGCGGGCGAGGCGGGTCTCGAGGTCGCGGACTCCGTCGAGGTGGGCCTCGAGTCGGGCCTGGTCGGCGCTGCCGAGGACGCCTTGGAGGGCCTGGATGTCGTCCATGACGGCGTCGAGGACCGAGCGCCGGTAGCCGAGGCTGGGGTCGACCTCGCCCTCTTCGCCGGGCTCTCGGAAGGTCTCTCCGAAGATGCGCTCGTAGAGCGTGAAGGGGTCGGACTCGCCGGGGTTGCGTGCGTTGGGACCCGTGAAGGAGAAGACATCGTCGGTCTCCAGGCCCACCTCGATGGACTTGTAGATCGTGGTGGTGCCGATCTCGTCGGCCACCATCTGGTCGATGGTGGGACCCGACACCGTCCAGTCATCGTCGTCGCCCACGGCGTCGAGGCCTGTGAGCAGGCCGCCCGCCCCCGACCAGTGGGGGATGTAGTTGGGCACCTTCACCGCGTAGCCGCTGACGACGGTGATCTTGTCCTTGACGTTGATCAGGGGGGCCAGCTCCTCGCTCAGCTCCCACTCGTCCCCCTCACCTTCGGCTTCGGGCACGAACTGGTCGGGGCGGTTGCCGTTGCCCCAGAACCAGACGCCGAAGCGCACGGGGTAGAGCGAGTCGGCGTGGGCCACCTTGCCAGCGAAGATCTCCAGCCAGGGCAGGCTCAGGGTGACCACGCCGCCCCCGAGCAGGCCGCGGAGGACGCCCCGGCGGCTGGGGCCCCGGCCGCCCGGTGCTGTGGGGGCGTCGAGGGAGAGGGCGCGTCGTCGCAGGGGTCGACCGCGCGGGTCGACCAAGCCACCGGGGGCCACGAGGGGGCCAGGCTGCCAGAAGCGGGAGAAGCGGGACTGCCAGCGATTCAAGGGCTTGTGCACGCTCACTGGGCCTCCAGCGGGCCGACGGTGCGGAAGCCGTCGCTCAGGATGGTGTCGACCAACAGCTCCTGGAAGGAGTAGGTCGTGGCCTGGAAGCCGAGGGCCAGCCAGTCGACGAGCTCGTCCTCACCGGAGGAGATGAGGCGGCCGGTGCTGTAGCGGTAGACGTGCTGGGAGAAACAGGGGCCGAGGTTGGGGTGGTCGGCCACGACCTGGCCCAGCACCCAGGCATCGTCGAACCAGACCCCGTCCAGCTCGCCCGTGGCGTCGATGAGGGCGCCGTTCTCGGTGTCACGCCAGCGGCCCACCCCGTCGAAGTTCTCGAAGCCGAGGCCGATGGGGTCGGTGAGCGTGTGGCAGCTCGCACAGGCCGGGTCTTCGAGGTGGGTCTGGATGCGCTCGCGCAGGGTGGGCGAGTCGGCGTCGGCCTCGGGCAGGGAGGTGTCGACGTCGGCGGGTGGCGCCGGGATGTCCTGACAGAGCACGGTGGTGCGCACGAACTTGCCGCGCCGGGTGGCCGAGCTGGCCACAGCATGGGACTGGGTGAGCAAGAAGCTCGCCTGACCGAAGAAGCCTCGACGGCCCTGCGCGTCGTCGAGCCAGATCTCGCCGAAGCCGTCCTCCTGGGGAGCGGCCACGCTGTAGAGCGCGGCGAGCCGGCGGTCGACGAAGGTCCGCTGGGTGACGAACAGCTCGCGGAAGTCGGCGTCGTCTTCGACGATGTGGGCCTCGAGCACCAACAGGGTCTCCTCCTTGGCCGATGGGCCCAGGTCGTCGCTGGCGTGGGTGAAGACGTTCGGGTCTTTGCTCAGGTCGTCGAGGTCGTAGAGGTTGAAGACCTCGGTGAAGAGGTTTCGGATACCCGCGCGGGCCCGCGGGTCTTCGAGCATGCGCCTGGCCTGCACCTCGAGGCCGGCGTCGTCCTGGAGCTCGCCGGCGGCAGCCGCGTCCAGGAGCTCCTCGTCGGGGATGGAGTTCCACAGCAGGAAGCTCATGCGGCTGGCGAGCTCCCAGTCGGTGAGCCGACGGATGTCGGGATCGTCCGGGTCTTCGGTGCCGTGTTCCTGGCGGTACAGGAAGTAGGGCGACTGGAGCAGGGCTGCGATGCCG
>JAERSX010000333.1 GCA_016845285.1 Deltaproteobacteria bacterium
CGACAAGCGGGAGCTGAGCACCGACGAGGGCCTGGACCTGTGCGATCAGCTCGCTGCTCTCGGGGTGGATGTGGTCACGCTGACCGGCGGCGAGCCCCTGATGCGCAAGGACTGGGCTGTCCACCTGGGGCGCCTGTCCGACCACGGGCTGCGCACCATCCTGTCCACCAATGGCGACATGGTTCCCCGGGTCCTGCCGCAGCTGGAGGCCTTCGGAGTACACGCCGTCGTCCTGAGCGTGGACGGACTCGGCTCGACCCATGACGAACTTCGGCCCGTCGCCGAGGCCGGAGCCCGGATCAGCACACGTGCCCGGGTGGACCGCACGCTGGCCGCGCTCAGGGGCTCTCCTGTGCGGGCCTCGGTCATCACCTCGGTCACCAAGGCCAACCTGTCGGAGCTGCCCGCCCTGCACGACGACCTCGTTGCCCGCGGGGTCGAGCACTGGATGATCCAGCTTGCCCACCCCACGGGCCGCATGCGCGGCCTCACCGGCCAGACCCTCGAGCCAGCCGATCTGCCCAAGCTCTCCGACTTCCTCGTCCACGCCAGCGGCCACCCCGAGCTCGCCCCTCTGGTGCACAACACCATCGGCTACATGTCGGCCAAGGAGCCCATCCTGCGCCAATCCGGCAGGCCCACACCGTGGCCTTTCTGGCGAGGATCGCCTTGTGGCCGTTCGGTGCTCGCGCTGGAGCCCGATGGCGGTGTGAAGGGCTGTCCCAACCAGGTGGGCGATCCCTTCATCGTGGGCAACGTGCGCACCGAGTCCCTCGCCGAGATCTGGCATGACCGGCCCCGCTGGTTCTGGCTGCACCCCCAGGAAGCCGAGTTCAAGGGGACCTGCGCGCCCTGCGGCCTCAAGCACATCTGCAAAGGGGGCTGCCCCTGCGTGGCCCACGCGGCCACGGGTCGGGTCTTCGACAACCCCTTCTGCCTGCGGGCCGTGGAGGCACGGGCGTGAAGATCGTCCTCTTCGTGCTGGACTCGGTGCGCGCCGACGCCCCCTCCTTCGCAGGAGGGCAAGCCACCACACCCACGCTGGACCGTCTGGCCACAGAAGGCGTGGTCTTCAGACACGCTCACTGCAGCGGGTCATGGACCATTCCCTCGCTGGTGTCGATGCTCACAGGCTGCTCACCGCCTCGGGTCGGGGTCTGCAACTGGCGCCACAGGCCGCACCCCGACGTGCCCTTCCTGCCCGATCACCTCGCCGAACACGGTCTCCCCACCAAGCTGTACGCGGCCAACCCGCGCTGGATCTTCGCGGGCTGGCCCGTGCCACCAGAGACCGGCGACAGCCAGGACCTCGACGGCCTGGCCGCAGATCTCGCCGCGCCCGGTGCCGGCCTGTCCGTCGTGCACCACTGGTGGACACACATCCCCTACACCGCGCGGCGCGCCTCCTGGGAGGCCCACCGCACCGTGGCCGGTCGGATGGTCGACGCCCTGCACCGCGACCCCACCCTGGTGGCGGCCCGCCTCCGCGGCCTGTACCACCGCGCCATCACCCACTGGAGCGAGGTGATCCTGCCGCCTCTCCTGGCCGCTCTCGCGAGCAGCGGCGAGGACCACCTGGTCGTGGTCACCGCCGACCATGGAGAGAGCTGGGGCGAGCTGGTGCCCGGAGGCGCCCCGGTCGAGCACATCTTCGACCTGCACGGACGGTGGCTCGAAGACGCCACGACCGCCGTGCCGCTCGTCATGTGGGGGCGAACCAGCCAGGGCGCCATCCGACCGGCGCAGATCGACACCGGGTTCGCGCGCGGCATCGATCTGGCCCCCACTCTCGCCGCGGCCTTCGGCGTGCCACCGCTCGGGGCCATCGACGGTCAGAGCCTGCTCGGGAGCCTCCACGACAGCCATCGAGCGCCCGCCGATGCCGCCCTCACCGTCGGCTCGCAGAACACATGGATCCCCGAGACCTACCCGCGCTCGGGCACCGAGATGTGGCGGACCTGGTCACTGCGAGACGCCCAGGGACGACACACCTGGGACGCGCGCTCCGACGAGGCCCGCCCCGACTTCGCCGCCGCTCATGGCGCGGCCCGAGGGCCCCACGGCGTGGACGTCGCCCACTCCCCCAGCCCTCAGGATCGCCGCCTCGCCCATCAGCTACGGACCCTCGGCTACGGCTGAGCACTCCGAGGTGCCCGCTGAATCCCCAGACGTAAGAAGGGCGAGCCCGCGGGCCCGCCCTTCGTCATGCTGACACGCTGAGATCAGGTGTCGCAGTCACCGTAGAGCGCGTACTCAGCCTCGATGACGGAGCCACCCTCGGGGATGTAGTCATCCTCGAAGTCGATGGCGTTGTCGGTGGCGTTGTACTCCCAGCCGATGGTGGTGGTCACACCGTCGATGCGCACGACCAGGGTCTCCTCGACGGGCCAGTCGGTCAGCTCGAAGGAGGTGAGGTCCTGGGCCGAGCCCTCGGCGAGCTCCTCGAGCTGCACACCGTAGTCGGTGGCGCAGATGCTCAGGAACAGGCCACCCGTGGCCACCGTGGCCTCGTAGGCACCGGTGTAGGCCGAGGCGCTGCCGCAGCCGCCGGGGTAGTCGCCGCCGATGGCATGGATGACCATGTCGTCGGGGTTGTCCTTGAGGCTCTGGAAGAGCGAGACGTAGTAGCTGTAGTTGTTGGTGCTCTGCTCGGGCTCGTCAGAGACCATGACCAGGTTCAGCGTGGCGTCGTCGCGGACGAGACCGTCGTTGCAGCCGCCAGAGCTGGCCTCGGCGAGGCAGGCCTCGAGCAGCATGAAGGCGCGCTCGGTGTTGCTGCCGTAGGAGCCGTTGAGGTTGATCATCGTGGTGATGGCATCCTCGGCATCGCTGGCGCTGAAGGTGTTGTCGATGAACAGGTCGGAGCCGTTGATGCAGCCACCGTCTTCCACCGTCGCGGCGACCTGGTAGTCGGCATCGAGGCCGACCAGCGTGCCCACGAAGGTGGCGAAGTTGTCCTGGACGTTCTCGATGTCGTCGTTCATGGAGCAGGAGCGGTCGACCGCGAAGATGATGTCGGTCTCGCCCTTGATGGGCTGCTCGAAGACGTCGAGGTTCTCACCGTAGAGCGCGCCCGCACCCTCGACGAAGCTCATGACCTCGGGGGTGTAGGGGTCGGTGCTCTGCACCATGAGATAGGCGACATCGTCGTACTCGTCGAAGGGCACGTACTCGACGTAGACCTCGACGGAGTCGGTGGGAGCGAGGGTCCAGGGCAGGTCGCCGTGGGCATCTTCGCTGTTGTCGAAGTCGAAGTCGGTGGAGCCGGTGTTGAAGTCGAAGCCGGTGACGTCGAGGTCGGCGTTGCCCACGTTGCTGATGGTGAAGGCCTGAGCGCCGTCACAGCCGATGTAGAGGCTGCCGAAGTCGTACTCGGTCGGGGTCACGTCGATGACCGGGGCGATGCCGGTACCGGTGAGCGGAATCTCGACCACGGGCTCGTCGGGGTCGTCGGACTCGATGAGGACCGAGTTGGTGTAGTCGGCCGAGGTCGACGGGGTGAAGGTCACCGTGAACTGGGCAGAGCCCTCGGGGTTGATGAGCACCGAGGTGATGGAGCTGATCTCGAACTCGACCTCGTCCTCGTCAGCCAGCGACATGCCGGCGATGTGGAGGTCGCCCACGCCCTCGTTGAAGACCGTCACCACCTCGGTGACCGTTGCAGCGCTGGAGCCATCGTCGTCGAAGACGTTGATCTCACCGAAAGCGAGGGAGGCCGGGTCGACGGCGATGTCGGGCGCGTTGGCGTCCTCGTCGTACTCCTCGAACTTGTCCTCTTGGATGATCTCGTACTCGTTGCAGCCAATGGCGGTGACGCCGAAGCCAGCGAGCAAGATGGCGATGCGGTTCATGGGAACTCCGAGGTCTCGGGAAGGGTGAGAGGTTCCGTCGACGGGCCATTACGCGTGAGGCGATCTGGATGTGACAACCCGTCGGAAAAAAAATCGAATGACGGTGACTTGGCGCGATGTAAGCGATGCAGCCTACGATCGAGGCACCCGATGGGAGGGCCCCGAGCCGCTCAGCGAAGGAAGAATACCCGACGAGAGCCACGATCGCGACCGGATCTGAAGGCGCCTGGTCGGCGACGAGAGCCAGAGAAGCGCAACGGGTGGGCGTCGCACGCGATCACCCGGTTTCTAACGGATCACCGTGCCAGGAGGCACGTCACCTTCGGGTGACACGAGGCCCAGCACCTCTTTGGCGCCGGCGGCCAGGACCATGCCTTCGCTGGTGACGCCGCGGAGCCGCGCCGGGGCGAGGTTGGCGACGACCACGACCGTACGGCCCACCAGCTCGTCCGGTCGATAGCGCGAGGCGATGCCAGCCACGATGGACCGGGGCCGCTCCTCGCCGACGTCGACGCTGAGCACCAGCAGCCGATCGGCCTTGGGGTGTGCTTCGGCGGCGAGCACACGACCGGCGCGGAGCTGCACCTTGCCGAAGTCCTCGATCCCGATGGTGCCCTCGGGCAGGGGCGCCTTCGACTTGCTCTTCTTCTTCTTCTTCTTGGGAGCGGGGGTGGGCGCCGCCTCGGCTGGCTCCAGCGCGCCCAAGGCGGCGGTCACCGCAGCCGGGAGCTCTTGAAGGCGTGGAAAGAGCGGCTGGCCCGGTTCGACGGGGGTGCCTGCCACCAGGCCATCGAGGGTTCCACAGCGGTCGAGGCTGACCCCGGCCTGACCCAGCTTCTCGGCCAGCTCCTGGGCCTTTCCAGGGCACACGGGAGCAAGCAGGGCCGCAGCGATGCGGCAGACCTCGAGGCAACGCCGCATGACGCCAGCGAGGCGCTCCGAGCGCCCCTCTCGGTTCAGGGCCCAGGGCTGCTGGGTGTCGATGTACTTGTTTCCCGCGCTGACCAGGACCCACAGCGCCTCGAGGGCCTTTGACGGCTGGTGATCGTCGTAGTGCCGACTCACCTCGGCGAGGGTCGTCGCGGCGAGAGCTTCGAGAGCAGCGTCTCCCTCGGTGGGGGCATCGAGTGCGGGTGTCAGGGAGCCGAGCCACTTGCGCGTCATGGTGAGAGCGCGGTGGGCCAGGTTGCCCAGATCGTTGGCGAGGTCGGCGTTGTAGCGCAGCAAGAAGGCCTGGTGGCTGAAGTCACCGTCGCTGCCGAAGGCGATCTCTCGCATGAGGAAGTAGCGGACAGCGTCGACACCGTAGGACTCGACCAGCAGGTGTGGGTCGACCACATTGCCCACCGACTTGCTCATCTTGTTGCCCTCGACCGTCCACCATCCGTGGGCGAAGAGACAACGGGCCGGCTCCAGGCCGAGCGCGAAGAGCATCGTCGACCAGTAGACGGCGTGGGTGGTCAGGATGTCCTTGCCCACCAGCTGGAGGTCTGCCGGCCAGGACTCGGAGAAGTCTGCCGCTCGACGCGCCGGATCGGGGTGGTAGCCGCGGGCGGTGATGTAGTTGAGCAGGGCGTCGAACCAGACGTAGACGACGTACTCGGGATCGAAGGGGAACTCGATGCCCCAGGCCATCCGCGACTTCGGACGGCTGATGCAGAGGTCACCCACCTCCTTGCGGAGGTAGCCCAGCAC
>JAERSX010000334.1 GCA_016845285.1 Deltaproteobacteria bacterium
CGCCGACGCTGAGCAGTCCCTCGACCTCGTTGTCGGGCTCGAGCTTGTCGGTGATGAAGAGCTCTGCTTCGAAGAGATCGAGGAGAGCGTTCTCGTACTGGGTGGCCGTCAGCCGCCGCAGCGAGGGCGATGACGGGATCACCTCGGGCTGCTCGCCGCGATCGATGCCGCTGTCGGTCACGGGGGGGGACTTGTCCTTACACGACAGCACAAGCAGGGCGGCCGCGAACAAGCCGATGCGCGGGGTAGGCACGACTCCTCCCGGGCGTCGGAGACGCCGAGTTGAACGGAGTTTAGTCCCTGCTCTGGGGGGTCACAACCGACTCTACAGAGTCCTTGCCTTCAGAGGTGAGGCCCAGGGTCTCCAGTGAGCTGGGTGCGCCGACCCAGCGTGGCTCGTGGCCGCTCACCACGGTCAGCTCGGGACAGTTGGCGTAGAGCCAGCGCGACCACGCGAGGCTCTTGGCGAGGCGACGGGGCTGAGCATCCACGAAGGCGGTCGTGAGCGGAGGCCGCCGGGGGCCCTCGAGGTGGGCGTCCACCCAGGCGGTGTCGCCGATGAAGAGCATGGGGCCGTCGGTGCTGAAGACCAGGACCGACGCGGCGCCGGGGATGTGGCCCGGCGTGTGGAGGTACCAGATGCTCCCGTCTCCGAGGACGTCCAGGGCGGGTCGTCCGAGGGCCTGCTGGGTGCCGCTTCCCTCCACCGGACGCACGTCCCAGGTCACGGCCTGCTTCCTGCGGCGGGCCGGGAAGCCCACTGCTCCGCCTCCACCATAGGCGCGCCAGGCCTCGTCCCAGACCCACACGCTGGTGTCGGGGGAGAGGTCGAGCAGGCCTCCCACGTGGTCGTAGTGGAGGTGGGTGGTGAGCACGATCTGAGGGGTCTCGTCGAGCTGGTCGACGATGGCGGCCCCCTCGGGCACCTCGGACTCGAGCTGGTTGATGGGAAAGCGGGGGTAGGTTCCTTGTTGGGTGGTCCGGCCCATGCCGGAGTCCACGAGGAGCAGGCCTTCTGGGTGGCGGAGAACGCCGACCAGTAGAGGCATGTCGACGTGACCATCGTGGCCTGTGTCGACGATGCGGCGCCAGTCGGAGCCGACGTGGCCGGTGCTCAGGATGGAGACCTCGACGAGGGGGTCGGGTGGCACGGGTGGGCAGGCGAGCTCGGCGGGCAAGGGCAGCACGTGACCTCCTCAGGCGAAGGTAGCCCCGTCAGCGCCGGGCAGTCGGGTGGGCTACCTTCGGCATCTTGTTGGAGCGGCCATGGCCTTCTGGAAGAAGTGGTTCGGTGGGGACAAGGATGAAGATGCGACGGCGGAGGCCCCTGTGGAGGCGCCGGCGCCCGAGGCGTCCGCGGCATCTCTCCCGGAGGTAGAGGACGCAGACCCGGACGCGGTCGATCCCCAGGAGCTGTACGACGCTGGCATGGCGGCTTGGACGGCAGGGGAGCTGGACCGTGCCGAGGACCTGCTCGAGGAGGCAGCGGAGCTGGCGCCGGACGTGCTCCGGTACGTGGGCAACCTGGGCAACCTGTTGCAGGAGCGCGGCGACTATCAGGCGGCGCTCGGCTGCCACGAGCGGGTCATCGCCATCAACGACGGCCTGGCCATCGCCCACTTCAACCGTGGGAACGCGTTGGTCGAGCTGGGCGAGCTCGCAGCGGCCGCGGGGGCCTACTCTCGCACCCTGGCCCTGGACCAGACCCACGCCCAGGCGGCGGCATCCCTCGGCCGCAGCCTCTGGCGCATCGGCGAACACACCCGTGCCGTCGACGCCTGGCGCAAGGCCCTGACGCTGGAGGCCGACGATCCCGATGTGCTCCGACGCCTGGGGGCGGCCATGTTGCTGCGCGACGAGGATGCCGAGGCCGTCGAGCTCCTCTCCCGCGCCGCTGCCCTCGAGCCAGATCGCCCCAGCACGTCGCACAACCTCGGAAAGGTGCTCATGCGGTTGAGCCGGCCAGCCGAGGCGTTGGTGGCCCTGGCGCGGGTCCTCGAGGTTCGTCCCGACGACGTCGAGGCCCGGTACGATCACGCCACGGCCCTGAAGCACCTCGGCCGTATCGGAGAGGCCCGCGCTGGCTACGAGGCCGCGCTGAGCATCGATCCCGACCACGGCGAGAGCTGCTCGAACCTGGGCTGGATGTTGCTGCAGGCCGGCGAGCCCGAGGCGGCCCTGGAGGCCTGGGCGCGCTCGGCACGGCTGCGGCGCCGCACCCTACAGCCCCACGAGCTGGAGCGCGTCCCCCGCCATCGGCTGCGTCACGACGCCGAGCAGATCCGCTACCTCCGGGAGACCGTCGGAATCTCGGACGACGAGGGTCTGTGGCTGGGCCATGCCGAGGGGCTGATCATGATGGGCCACGATCCCATCGACATCTCCGCGCCAGATCTGGCCGAGGTGGCCCAGCGCATGGTGCACCTCGAGGTCTCGCCGCGTGTGGAGACCGGGGCGCTCCGGGCCGACCTCGACCTCGACGATGTGTGCTCCCGCTACTTCGAGCGCCGGCCCGAGGTGGTCGTGGTGGACGGTCTGCTGAGCGACGATGCACTCGCTGCCCTCCAGGAGCACGCCAGACGCTCGACCATGTGGTCTCGCACCTACTCGGGGGGGTACCTCGGCGCCTTCATGGGTGGGGGCCTCGCCAACCCGCTCGTGCTGCAGATCGCCGAGGAGCTGCGCTCACGCCTGGGCCCCATCTTCGGCGAGCACCAGCTCGAGCAGTGCTGGGCCTTCAAGTACGACAGCCGCCTGCGGGGCATCAACATCCACGCGGACGTGGCCGCGGTGAACGTCAATTTCTGGATCACCCCCGACGAAGCCTGTGAAGATCCGGAGACCGGCGGACTGGTGGTGTGGGATGTCGAGTCACCGCCTGACTGGCCGTTCGGCGACTACAACGAGAACGAGCCCAAGATCCGCGCCTTCCTCGAGGAGAGCGGCGCCAAGGCCATCCGGGTGCCCCACCGCTGCAACCGCGCCGTCGTCTTCAACTCGACCCTCTTCCACGAGACCGACGACATCAAGTTCCAGGACCACTACCTCTCACGCCGGGTCAACATGACCATGCTCTTCGGCCTGGGCCTGCGGCAGTAGCAGGGGAGCCAGGGCGTCTACTCGTCGATGACCGCCATCACCATGTCGGCGATGGCGGCGTGGCCAGCTTCGTTGGGATGGATGCAGGTCTCGTCGAACCAGGTGTCGGCACCGCTGCCTCGGTAGCAGGGTGCGCTGGGATCTCCGGCGTTGAAGCCATGGCCGCAGAAGGCCTCGCGCATGAAGATCATGTCGGTCTGGGTGTCTGCGGCCATGTCCAGGTACGCGGCCATGGCCTGATTGGTGAGCCGGTCCACCTCGGTGGTGTCGAGGTCTCCGAACCCCGCCCAGTCAGCGCCGGGGCAGGCGCTCAGGTCACCGGTGCCGTCGGTGTACTCGTAGACGTTGGCAAACACCACATGCACTGGCGCCGAGAAGGTGTGGGGGTCTCGGAGCCACTCGAGGGCCTCGCGCATGTAGGTCACCCATTGGTCGGTCGCCTCGGCCAGCTCATCTGGGCTCGGACCCTCCGACAAGCTCTGGATGGCCTTGAAGACGTCGTTTCCACCCGCAGTGATGACCACCAGGGTCTCCAGATCTCGGGTCTCCTCGGGCAGGCAGTCGGGGAGCTGGCTGGTCTCGAGCAGGTCGTCGGTGCGGGCGCCCCACCAGGCGCACACACCGAAGTCGCCGTCGAAGTTGGTGAGGGGCTTGCCGCTGATTGGATCGACGCCCTGCCAGACCCAGTCGGGTTCTTCGAGGCCGTAGCGCTCGGCCAGGCGCTCGGCGAGGCGGTTGCGGTACCAGGTGCTGCTGTCTGCGGGAGGGGTTCCCAGGGTCACCGAGTCGCCGATGAACACGACCCGTTCGATGTGACCGATGTCCTGCTGGTCGGTACCCAGGCAGTGGCTGCCGATGGTGGCGCCGGCGGCGTCGTAGTCGGGAAGCTCGAAGTCTGGGTCCATGAAGCCCGAGAAGCAGTCGCCGTAGAGATCGGTCTGTGGCCGGTCCTCGTCAGAGCTGCTGCCGTCGTCCGGGTCGCCGCTGTCCAGCCCTCCCGGGCTTCCCGTGTCCCAGGGCTGGTCCTGGTGATCGGCCCGGAGGGGGTGCTGAGCTGAACTGTGGGTGGGCGAGGTGCAGCCAAGTGTCATCAGCGAGGGCACACACGCGAGCGCGCGCATGGGGGCTCCGGTGGTGCCGAGATAGAGTATACACCATGTATATATGTGCCTCCCCTCTACCCTGTGCTGGGGGTGCGCTGAGCCAGCTCCTCTGCGATGCGCTCGCCCAGGGTGCCCAGGTGCTCGCCGGTGAAGGCGGCGTCGAGGAGGCTGGCGCGCAGGGTCCAGTGCCCCGGACGATCTGGCGACTGGGTCACCTCGATGGTGCCGGCCTCGTCGACCCAGGGTGAGGACTGGAGGACGGCGTGAAGTCCGGCCCGTACGATGGCGGGGGTGAGCTCGGGATCCAGGTC
>JAERSX010000335.1 GCA_016845285.1 Deltaproteobacteria bacterium
GTCGGTGTCGGTGTCGGCGTCGGGAACAACCTTGGGCTCGCTCTCAGAACCCTCCGGCGGCGAGGCGCACCCCCATGTCAGCAACAGAACGCCGGTTGTGAGCATGATCTACCCTGAGAGACCAGCATGGTCAGCCACTGGATGGTCCGGGGAGCGAACGACAGTTCCTATTCCTGATCCAAATGCTTGACCACGCGCGCCGACTCCGCGGAGACCACTTCGTCCCGGTGTCCG
Source organism: Deltaproteobacteria bacterium (assembly GCA_016845285.1). GTDB lineage: Bacteria > Myxococcota_A > UBA796 > UBA796 > UBA2385 > BH17. The sequence goes on from JAERSX010000335.1 coordinate 235, forward strand.
GCGGTACGCGACACCCGCGAACCACCCCCTTGAAGCGTCAAGCATTCGCCCGATACGGCGCCTTGCACCCCATCATCTTCCGAAACTCGTGGAATCAGACGCGGCCTGTTACAGCAATAGACATCAATGGGAACCTGGGCGCTCAGGCACCGTGGATGGAACATGAGCACAGATGGCACGGCAGACCGAATTCTCGAACTGGAGAAGGCTCTGGCCGCAAGCCAATGCAGAAACCGCGAGCTCTTGCGTGCCCTCGACCACATGCCATCGGGGGTGGAGATCTACGACCGACACGGCACGGCCGCCTACCTGAATCCCGCCATGGTCACGATGACGGGCCTCCCTTCGGCTGAGGCCGCCATCGGCAAGTTCAACATCCTGACCGACCCCTTCTCGGCCGAGACCGGCCTGAAGCCCCTCTACGAGCGCGCCTACCGAGGCGAGGTGGTCGAGACCGAAGAGTTTGTCATCGAGATGGGACGGGCCGCCGATGAATGGGGGACGTCCACCCGCCAGATCTGGTTCAAGATGTTGCTGCTCCCACTCAAGGGTGTCGACGGAGACGTCGAGGCCGTCTTCGCCATCATGTTCGAGACGACGGCCAAGCGTCAGCTGGCCAAGGTCATGCAGCGGGCGTCCCAGCGTGATGGAATCGAGTTGATCGCAGGGGGAGTCGCCCACGACTTCAACAACCTGCTGACCACCATCATCATGAACACGGAGATCATGGCCGAGGAGGCCGAAGGCGCCGAGTCTCAGTCCCTGGCCAATGACATCCTCAGCGCCTCGGAGCAGGCGGTCTTTCTGACACGACAGTTGCTGGCCTACACAGGGAGAGAAGAACGAACCATCCATACATTGGATCTGGCCACGCTCACAAAGAGCATCTGCCAGGTGTTTCGGCAGTCCATCGCTCAGGTGGGTGACTTCCACCTACGCCTACCCAACAAGCCGACCCTCGCCGAGGTAGACGCCGGTCAGTACAAGCAGGTGGTCATGAACCTGCTGACCAACAGCCTGGAAGCCCTGCCCGCAGACGGAGGGTCTCTCGATGTGGCCCTGAGTCAGCGCCCCCTGAGCCACGAAGACCTCACCTTCTACCAGTTCCCCGATCCCCCAACCCCCGGCACCTGGAACGTCCTCCGCATCGAGGACAACGGCTGTGGAATGCCGGACCACGTCCGTCAGCGAATCTTCGAGCCCTACTTTACGACCAAGGCCGAAGGCCATGGGCTCGGGCTGGCCGCGACCCTGGGCATCGTCTGGAATCACGGCGGCGGCGTGGCGGTGCGGTCCACGCCAGAGAACGGCACCGTCTTTACCGTCCTGCTGCCGATCTCCAGTCAGTCGGTCACCCAAGCGCCTCCCTCTCCTGAGTCCGCTCCCTGGCCACAGCTCGGCCGGGTCATCCTGGTCGATCCCTCGCCATACATACGCGGATCGTTGAGGGCCCTGCTGCAGAAGAAGGGCTGGACGGTCGAAGAGCATCAAGACGGCGTCACAGCCCGAGACTCCATCCTGTCGAACCAGGAGCCGCCCGACCTTGTGGTGATGGACCTCATGCTGAGCCCCATGAATGGGTTGGACATACTCCGACAGGTCCGACACCAGCATCCGACGCTGCCCGTCTTGCTGATGGGCACCCACGAAGACATGGGACGCCTGGGCGTGCAAGACGACGCCCACGCCGACTTCATCCTCAAACCCTTCTCGTCCGAGAGGCTGCTGACATGCGCCGCTGCCATCCTCGCCGTGCCGGCACATGGCCCAGGGATGGGGAAGCCCGCCCAATGACAAGCCGCCTCCCTCCCCCCGTGGCGTGAGACGCGTCCTCGGCCCCCACCGGTGCGACGAAACTATTCCTCGACACGCCCCGACGCCCTGGCCAACACACGGCGAAGCCTGCCTTCCGAGACCACCTTCTTCGAAACCAAGGTAGCCCCGTGCTCGGCCAGCCATGCAGGGTCATGTCTGCCGGTCCAGAGCAGAAAGCCGGTGGTGCCGCGCCCGGAGAGGAGCTCGCCCTTGACGAGCTCCATGAGCGAGTCCGTCGGATGGGTGGCCAGTTGGACCGCCAGGCATTCGCGCAGTTCATAGGCCAGGTCCCGACGAGCACCCGGCACCTGCACTCCCTCGAAGAGAGCCAGGTGCCCGCTCAGTGCGTCGCCGAGCTTCTCGGAGCCAGGACCGCCCGAGCAATGACGGAAGAAATTGATGGCCGCGCGGCGAACTCGCCGTTCTGGTGAGAGCACGTGGGAAGAAACCTCTCGGGAGATCCGATCGGCGAGCAAGCCGTCGCTGAGGTGTGCAACGATCCGTGCAATCCAAGCTGCCGGATGCCGCTCGTGCAAGATCCCAGGCGGTGACCAGGCCACAGGCAGCCGGCCGGCAAGAGCATCGGCGACGAGCTGAGGCCAGTCGGTCGAAGCGCTGAGTACCACACCGTCGACCTCGGTTGGCAGCGTGAGCTCCGGGTGACCGGCGCACTCCCAAGGCAGCTCGGGACTGTGCCAGCCGTCGTCATCGGACCACAGCGCCTCCGTCCGC